>JBKJUI010000265.1:0-5946 GCA_046590775.1 Acidimicrobiales bacterium | reverse complement strand
CGCCCAGCCGGCCGGTGGCGGCGCCCCCCGGGCGCTACCTGGTCTATGCCGGCGCCCTCCAGCGCTGGCACCGTGCGCCACGTCGACCAGACGGTGTACCTCGACCCTTGGCTGAGCATCGCCGCCCGCTTCGACGACGGGACCCGGGCCACGCTCGAGGTCATCGACCGTGTCCGCCACCGCAAGGTCCACAAGCGCACCCCCGGTGGCAAGTACAAGACCAAGCAGAAGGAGAAGTGGACGCGGCGCATCGACGTCCAGGTGGCCGGCGACGCCGGCGAGTACGTCCTCGTGGTGCCCGACCCGCCGCCCCGCCTGCCCGTGTACAGCAAGCCCGGGGCCTCCCGGCCCACCGCCATCGCCCGCTTCGACCACCTCCTCCCCCCGCCGGGCGGCGACGGGGCCCGCCTGGTCCTGCTGACCCTGGCCGAGGCCCACCGCCATCTGCGCCGGCGGGCCGAGGGCGCAGCCTGATGGCCCGCTGCCAGGCCCAGCGCGGCTTCCTCGCCCTCAGGCGCTGCGACAGCGAGACGGCCGCCGCGTGCGCGGTCTGCGCCCGGAGCGTGTGCGCCGCCCACCAGGTCGGCGACCGGTGCACCGAGTGCGCAGACGCCGGCGCCGACTGGCGCACCGACCCGCTAGGGCCGAGCCGGTTCCGGCGCCGCTTCTACCAGGAGACCGACTGGCTGGACGACAGCACGCTCTACTGGGGCTACGGCGACTACGGCTTCACCGGGACCTCCGACATCGACCAGTCGGGGTCGGATGGCCCGGGCTGGGACTCGTGACGCACCGCGTCCTCTGGGTCACCGCCACCCACCCGCCGAGCGGCGGCGGCATGGCCACGTCGAGCGACAGGATCGTGCGGGCCCTGATGGACGACGGCGTGATCGTCGACGTCGTCCACCTCACCACCCGCACCGTCCCCTGGTCCACGTCACGCGGCGGTCGGGGCGGCCTGTTCACCGCGCCGCTGGGCGACGACCCTGAGGAGGCGATGCGGCGGGCGTGGGCCGTTCTCGACGCCGACCCGACCACCGCCGAGGTCACCCACGTCATCGCCTTTGGCGGAACCCTGCCGCTGGTGGCTGCACCGGTGTGGGCGGCCTGGCTCGGGCGTCCGCTCGTCACCTTCCTGCGCGGTGCCGACCTCGAGACCGGCGTCTTCAGCGTGCGGCGCCGGGCCGCCCTGGACGACGCCGTCCGGCGGTCGCGGCGCGTCTGCGTCGTGGCCGGCGACGCCGCTCCGCGCCTGCGGGCCCTGCACTCCGGCGTGGACATCGAGCACGTGCCGAACGGGATCGACCTCGACAGCTGGCGGGCGACGGCGGCCGACCGGGCTCGCGCCGCAGCGTGGCGCCAGGTCACCGTCCCGGCCGGGCGCCGGGTGCTGGGCCTGGTCGGCCAGCTGAAGCGCAAGAAGGGGGTGGCCGACCTGCTCGACGCCATGGTGACCACCGGCACCGCTGAAACGTTCCATGTCGCCCTCCTGGGCGAGCTCGAGTTCCCGGTGGCCTCCTGGCTCGACGAGCACGCCGGGCCGGCCGGGCTCTCGTGGTCGGTCGAGCCCTTCATGGACCGGTGGGACCTGCTGGCCCGCTACCCCGCCTTCGACGTGGCCGGACTGCCCTCGATCCACGACGGCATGCCCAACGTGGCGCTCGAAGCGGCGGCGCTCGGCGTGCCGCTCCTGGCCTCGAACGCCGGCGGCCTGGCCGACCTCGTCGAGGACGGCATCAGCGGGGTGACGTTCCCGGCCGGCGACACCCGGGCCCTGGCCGCCGCCGTGGCCCAGCTGGCGACGCTGGCGGACGACGACCTCGCCCGGCTCGGTCGGGGAGCGGCCAAGGCGGCGTGCGCCTTCGACCACCGCCGTGAGGCCGCCCGCTACAGGGCGGTGCTCGACGCCACGGGGGCAGGGCGGTGAGACGCTCCACCACCGCGCTCGCTCTGCTCGTCGCCGGCGCCGCCCTCTTCGGGTGCGGAGCAGGCACGTCCTCGGCGCCGCCGCCCGCAAGCCCGGTCACCGAGGACACGAGCACCCCGCGCCCGGCGCGTCCCGTCCTCACCTTCTCCGTCATGGACACCCGCGGCAACGCCCTCCTCAACGCCGACATGCGGAGCGACGGCTCCGGCCAGGTTCGTGGCGGCCTCGTCGGCGCCACCGTCCTCAGCGCCGGTCCCCTCCAGGAGGGGAAGCGATCGTGGCAGCTGGACGGCCGACCGCTGGCCGACGTCAGGCTCGAGGACAGCGGCAAGCTGAAGGTGAAGGACCCGTCGGGGACCACGCTCTGGGTCGTCAAGGTCTCCGGCCCCGACAAGACGAAGGTGCTGCAGGGCGAGGAGGCCGATGCGTACGCGCTCAAGCTCGACGAAGGCTCGACGGGCGAGGCGAAGGTGACACAGGGCGACCAGGAGGTCGGCAGGGTCAGGAGCCGCGGTGAACAAGGGGCCAAGGTCGAGCGAGCCGACGGATCGACGGCGTTCTTGTCCGGCGCCGCCGCCGTGCCCGGTCTCGGCCTGCTGCTCATGGAGCGCATCCCGGCCTTGTTGCGAGCGGTGCTCCTGGTCGAGCTCGTGCAGCGCCCACCCGGTTGACCGTTGCCGTGTGGTGCCCCGGCGACGGCCTCGGCCACCTGACCCGGGCGGTGGCCGCCCTGTCCACGCTCGGCGTCCCACCAGGCGAGGCGGTGCTGCTCACCAGCTCGCCTTGGGCGTCCGACCCCCGGGCCATCGGCGGTCACCGCACCGCCCCGGCCCGCCTGCCCGTGCCCCGCGACGTCGAGTTGTGGGTCGACGCCCTCCCCTGCGGCCGGGGAGAGCTCGACCGCGCCGCCGTCGGGCCGGCGGCGGCGGTGCGCCACCTGGCCCGCCTCCTCCGGTGGGACGCCTACCTCCCCCAGCTGCCGGCCGATCCCCCTCGGTTCGCCACGACGTGGCTGACCGAGCCGGTGGGCACCAGGCAGGCCGAGTGGCTGGCGGCCCACAGCGACCAGGTGGTGCCCCTCGAGCTGGTCGACCCGCCCGCGCCGGTGCCCGACGTGGATGTGACCGGCGCCTGGCTGGTCGTCCACAGCGGACCGCCCGAGGAGGTGGCCGAGCTCGTGGCCTACGCCAGGGACACCGCCGCCGCCGAGGGCGTGGACCCTCGCGTCATGGTCATCGGCCCGGGCGGGCTCGACGTCCTCCCGGCGTGGCCGCTGTTCGCCCGGTGCGCACGCCTGGTCACCGCCGCCGGCGCCAACGCCGTGCGCCAGAGAGCCGCCCACGCCCCGAACGTGCCGCACCTGCTGCTCCCCCTCTCCCGCCGCTGGGACGACCAGGCCGCCCGAGCCCGCCATGTCCGCCTCCCCGCGCCCACACCCGCCCGACATCCGGGACCGCATCGCCAGCGGGGGCACCATCCACCTCCGGCGTCACGGCCGTAGGGCATCCTCGTCGCCGTGGACGTCGTGGGGAGGTGCGAGGCCGTCGGATGCGAGCGCAGCACACGCGTGCGGCTCGAGGTGCGGGCGGGCCAGCGGCCCGGCTCCCCGGTAGCCGTCGCCGGCATGGCCTGTCCACGCCACGCCACTCAGACCGAGCTCGGGGCCCTCCTGCAGGGCTGGTCGGTCGAGCGCCGGGCCTGACCGGCGGGCCCGGCCGCGGGAGGCGTCGATCCTCTGGCGCCGGCCTAGTCTCCTGGGATGACCGCAGCGGCCGCCCCGCCGGCCTGGCTGGCCGAGGTGGCCAAGGCGGTCGACGCCCGGCTCGAGTCGCTCCTCGACGCCGAGGTGGCCCGCTGGGCCGGCTTCGACGGCGACCTCGAGCCGCCGCTCGACGCACTGCGCGCCTTCGTCCTCGGGGGTGGCAAGCGCCTCCGCCCCGCCTTCTGCCACTGGGGCTTCGTCGGCGCCGGTGGTGATCCGATCGATCCGTTGTGGGTCGAGGCCGGTGCCGCCCTCGAGCTGCTGCACTGCTTCGCCCTCGTGCACGACGACGTCATGGACGGGTCCAGCACCCGCAGGGGACTGCCCACCGTCCACGTCGCCTTCGAGACCCGTCACCGCGATGCCGCATGGCGGGGCGAGGGCCGGCGCTTCGGCGAGGGCGCGGCCATCCTGGTCGGCGACCTCGCCTTCGTCCTGGCCGACCGCCTCCTGGCCGGCGCCAGCCGCCCGGCCTGGGACGTGTGGGACGAGCTGCGCCTCGAGGTCAACATGGGGCAGTACCTCGACATGCTGCACACGGCGACGGGCGCCCCCACCGTCGACGCCGCCCGGCGGATCTGCACCTACAAGACGGCCAAGTACACGATCGAGCGGCCGCTGCACCTCGGCGCGGCCTTGGCCGGGGTGGTCGACCCCGCCACCCAGGCTGCCTTCTCCGCCTACGGGCTGCCGCTCGGCGAGGCGTTCCAGCTGGTGGACGACCTCCTCGGCGCCTTTGGCGACCCGCTGCGGATGGGCAAGCCGGTGGGCGACGACCTGCGCGAAGCCAAGCCGACGCGACTCTTGGCTCTGGCGCTCGAGCGGGCCGAGGGTGACGACCTCACCCTCTTGCGGCGGCGCGTCGGCGCCGCCGACCTCACCCGCGACGAGGTGCTCGCCATCCTCGACGTCCTCGAAGCCACCGGCGCCCGCGCCGACGTCGAGGCGGCGGTGGCCGAGCTGGTCGACACCGCCCTCCTCGCCGCCGAGCAGCTGCCGGTCACCGGCGAGGCCCGCGCGGCCCTGGCCGACATCGCCACCTTCGTCGTCCTGCGGGATCACTAGCGGCTCGCGGCGGCGCCCGCCTCGAGGGGCCGGTCGCCACAGGACGCTCTACCTCGGTGGCGCCCAGCCCTGGGGGACGGCGGCAGGCGGATCCGGCGGGGTGGACATCGTCGGCGGGCCGGGCGAGCGAAGTTGGGCCGGTGGTGACGGGGGGCCGGGCACCGTGACAGGTGCGGGGGTGCCCCGGGTTGCCGCCCACTGGCCCCACCAGGCGGTCGGCCACCATGCCGCCTGCTGTTGCGCTACCGGCGCAGCCTGGGGAGCGGGGGGTGCCGGGAGCGGCCGCTCCTTGCGGGGGACGCTCAGCAGGATGGCGGCCGGGAGGAGCGCCGGGACGAGGAAGGCCAGACCCGGGAGCAGGGTTCGGGCCACCTGCTCGCCCACGGTGCCGCCGCTCAGCAGGACCGGGTCGGCGTTGGCGCCGCTCCACCACAGGGCGATGGTGGCCGCCCCCCACCCGACCAGCGCCACGACGACCGCCACCCCGGTGGACACCAGCCACGAGGCGACGGAGCGACGCCCAAGGGGGCCCCTGCGCAGGAGGGTGGCGCCGAGGCCGAGGATCCCGAAGGTGATGGCGGTGGTCCCCAGCATCCGGACCACGGCGGACGGGTAGCGGTCGCGATCGGGGGCGAGCTGCAGCACGGCCCGGATGGCGGGATCCCCCACCTCCTGGTACCACCCCCGGCAGCGACTGGCCGGCGACTCGAAGCCCGGGTCCTCGGGGGTCACGAGGGCGGCGACGACCTGGCGAACCTTCGGGGTGCACACCTTGAGGAGCACCACCTCGAAGCCCTCGCGCTGCGCCAGGAGCTGGAGCTTCCCGGTGTCGATCGGGTAGCTCAGGCCGCCCCGGTTGTCAGCGGTGGCCAGCTTGTCCTCGAGCACGACGTAGCCGTACCCGTACTCATCGACCTCGCGGAACGAGCCCTCGGGGCGGTCGAGGGCGATGGCCACCTCCGACGCCGTGGCCGACAACGTGCTGCTGCCGCCGATCATGTCGCCGCCGACACTGATCCGGTCGTCTCCGGCGGCGTTGACGGCGATCGTCACCCACAGCTGATCGTTCTCGACGGTGTGGTCCCGATGGCCGGCACGGCGGCCGCCAACCACACCGTCGAGAACGATCAGCTGTGGGTGACGATCGCCGTCAACGCCGCCGGAGACGACCGGATCAGCGTCGGCGGCGACA
>JBKJUI010000352.1:0-6850 GCA_046590775.1 Acidimicrobiales bacterium | reverse complement strand
CTGCTCCTCGTCGTCGAGGGCAGCCAGCTTCTCGGACAGCTTCACGATGCCTCCCGGCTACTTCCGGCCGAACAGTCGGCGCTTCTTCTGTGCCCCGGACGGCCGTTGCACGGCCGTTCGGAGCTCGGGCGGCAGCAGGTCGACCATCGCTGCGTCCATGCGACGCGAGATCTCGGCCTGCGGTGAGGAGGCCATGACCGGGGTCCCGAGGTTGATCGAGCGGCTGACCTCCTTGGCGTAGGGCAGCACGGCTCGGAATCCCTGCGGGAACAGCTTCTCGACCTGGCCGATGTCGATGCCGACGTCGCTCTCGGCCTTGTTGAGGATGAGCTGGATGGTCTCGGTGGGGATCCGCAGCCGCTCCAGCGTGGACAGGAAGACGCTCATGTTCCGCACCGACGGCAAGTCGAGGGTGGTCATGACGAACAGATGCTCGGAGAGGTCCAGGGTGACGGTGACGATCTCCGACAGCTGGGCGGGCGTGTCGACGATCACGTGGTCGAAGCGCCGCCTCACGGCCTCGACGATGCGGACGACGTCGGCCGGGTGGACCCGGTCGGCTTCGACCGGGTCCCTCGGGGCGGCCAGCACATGGAAGCCGGTCTCGTGGACCGAGAGGTACTCCTCGATGTGCTCCTGGAGGAACTCGGGATCTGACTCCTCGCGCTCGAGGGCGTCGAAGATCGTGTAGCGCGGCCGCATACGCAGAGCCGTGGACACCTCACCGAACTGGAGGTCGAGGTCGACCAGGCAGACTCGGCTCCCTCCGCCGTGGGTGTGGAGGAAGTACGAGAGGTTGGTGGCCATGAAGGTCTTTCCGCAGCCGCCGGTGGCCGAGGCCACGGCGTAGACCCGCCCCCGCTTGGTGGGCGACCCGGCGGGGGCCGCCATCGGGGCCTCCGGGGCCTGGACGAATTGGACCACGGGCTCGGGGGTGGGGACGGGGACGGCAGCCAGCGTGGCGGCGTGGAGCTCGAGGGCTCGCTCGATGGCCTCGAGGACCTCGTCGTCGGTGGCCGGCAGCTCGAGGAGGTCGATGGCGCCGGTGCGGATGACATCCCGCAGCCGAGCATCAGGGCGCTCATCGAAGGCGAGGACGACGCTGGTCAGCGGGTAGGCCTGGCGGATGAGCTCCACCTTGGCCATCCCGCTGCGGGTGGCGGCACTCGGGCCGGCGAGCAGGACGTCGAACGGGCCGTCGTCCTCGAGCTGCTTGGCCACGGCGGCCACCTGAGTGCAGGGGACGATCTCCGGATCGGGCCCTGGCCGTTCCGACCAGGCCGCTCCCATCGTCCGCTTGACCTGGAGCGCGAGGTCCTCGGTGCGGTCGAGGACCAGGATGCGGGCGGCGGGCATCAGGGCTTGAGGATGTTGGTCTGGTCCCGACCACTCGTGGTCGAGTCGGGCTGGCCCTTCGGGACGAGCGTCATGTAGAGCTCGCCGTAGCTGGAGAGGAAGATGGCCCGCTCGGCCTGCGCGGCGTCGAGCGCCATGAGCATGAGGATGGTCTCCGACTTCTGGTCCCCGCCGGCTCTGCCCACCCCTCCGGCGGGGGGCTGGACGGTCGTGACGGTGGCCGGTGCGATCTCCCGGCTCACATCCAGGACCTCGACGTTCGTCATGACCAGCTGCGAGACGGCCTGCGGGCCCTTCGGGTCGCCGCCTGGGCACATGCCCTCTCCACAGAGGGGGATGACGTTCCCGTTCTGCCTGCCGACCAGGGCGTAGAGGTTCACGCGATCGCCGGGGCCGACATAGCCGCCTCCGGCGTTCGTGAACGGGATGGCGATCGGCACCGCCTGCTTGCCGTCGGGCACCTTGATGGCCTCGCCCCGCTGGGTGCGCTGGCGGAAGAAGACCGAGCGCAGCTGCTGGTCGGGGCCGATGGCCGCCGACGTGGTGCGATCGGCCAGCTCGCCCAGCGACACGAGGGCGTCGCTGGCCCGGGTAACTGCCGGCACCTGGCGAACCTCGACCGAGTCCTCCATCGAGGCGCCAGTGGCGCCGACGGGTATCCCCTTCTTGGCCACCAGGACCGGGACTGTGTCACCGCTGCCGCCTGACGAGGATGATCCCCCGTCGCCCCCCCGGCTGGCCAGGAGGAGCACGAGGCCCGCTCCGACCACGGCCGTCAGCAGGCCGAGCACGATGATCATGTTGTTGGATCGCTTTTGAGCTGCCACGTCTCGCTCCTCAGGGTTCATCCCGGCACCTCACCCGTGCCGGCGACGAGTGACCCATCGTCACGTTTGGGGTCGGAGTCCAGCATTTCGTGGTTGGCCATTGATGAAATGGCCCGATCGGGCCATGGAGACCACGGCGCCGGAGGCCGATGGTGCCCTCGATGGAACAAACAGTCGCTCTGCGCCAGCCGAGATCCAGGGACGAGAGAGGGACCTCGCTCGTCGAGTTCACCCTCATCTTCCTCCTGCTGACCACGCTCCTCCTCGGGATCGTGATCTTCGGGGTCCTGCTCTCGAAGCGCCAGGTCCTGACCCAGGCGTCGGCCGAGGGGGCTCGGGACGCTGTCCCGGTCGCCTACACCGCCGCGAACCCGGGGAACGCCCTTGTCGCGGCCCGGGACAAGACCAACCGCTCCCTCGAGGGGGTCGGCGATCGGCAGTGCCCAACCGGCACGGTGTCCAACGGCATGGTCATGGTCGGCACCGGGATCCGCTGCACGTTCACCGTCTTCGACTGCGACTCCTTCCCACGGGCGCTCACGACTGCGAACAAGGACTGCATCGAGGTGAAGGTGGAGCTGGACGTGAAGACCAACCCGTCGCTCGTCCCCGGCTCGAGCTTGATCAGCCCGCTCCTGCCCGACACCATGACCGGACGTTCGATCGTGGGCCTGAGCGGGGCGACCGGCTGATGAAGCAGAACCGCACCCAGCAGGGCCAGACGCTGCCGCTGGTCACCCTCTGCCTGGTCGTCGTGATGATCGCAGCCGCCCTGGCCGTCGACATCGGCTCGCTGGCCGTGAGCAACCGGCGCCTTCAGGCCGTGGCGGACCTGGCTGCGCTCGACGCCGCCCGGGAGCTGACCGGCGGGGCCTGCAACGCCCTCATCCCCCTGGTGGGACTCAGCCAGAAGGGCCAGGTGACGTCAGTGGCGCGAGCCAGCGCCACGAGGAACGGCTTCGTGCCCGGGGGCGACAAGGTCCTCGACGTCGATCTCGGGCTCCTGACCCGAGCCGACCCGATCACCGGCGTGCCCTACGCAGACGGGCGACCCCGCTTTCAGGAGCAGCTGCTGTGCACCGCCGCCGACTTCCCCAACGCCGTCCGGGTCCGGGCAAGCGACCGCACCGCCTTCAGCTTCGGCACCGTCATCGGCCAGTCCGGGCGTTCCACTCGGCGTGAGGCCATCTCCAGCAACACCAACCGCTGCCTTGCTCCTGAGATCTGCATCAGGTCCGACGGGAGCTCCGTGGGGACGATCCGGGTCGGCTCCCGGCTGGCCAGCGTGAGCGGGACGGTGGCCCCCACCGACGTCAAGATCCTTGACAGGCTGCTCGGACCCGTCATCGGGGGAACGCTGAACATCGACGCAGTGGGCTGGAAGGGGATCGCCGACGGCAACGTGACCTTCGACAGGCTGCGGACCGCCCTCGGCCTCACCGCAGGAAGCACCACCCAGGTGCTCAACACGACCATCACCTACCGCCAGCTGCTCGACGCGACGGTGGCTGCCCTCAACGCCGACGGGTCACCGTCCAGCCTGGCGGCGAAGACACCGCTCACCACGATCATCGGCCAGGCCTCCCTTGCCAGCGGCATGCAGATGAGGCTGGGTGACCTGTTCGAGGTCACCGGGGCCACCGGGAGCGGCCGGGACGTCGCCAACGCCACCGTGAGCGTGCTTGACATCATTCGCGGTGGAGCCGTCGTGGCCGACGCCGACCACTTCGCATCCCTGAACCTGGCTGCCGCCGACCTTGCGGCGATCCCCGGCTTCAACTCAGCCACGGTGAAGCTCGGGCTCATCGAAGGCCCGGCAACCGCTTTTGGAGCGCCCCGGGACGGTGCCGGCTACCACACCGTCGCCCAGACCAGCCAGATCCGGGTCCTGGTCGAGATCAACCTCACCCTTCCCATCACCGGTCTTCTGGGCCTGACCGCCGTCAAGGTTCCCTACTACCTGAACGCAGGCAACGCCCATGCGTTCCTGGAGTCCATGCAGTGCAGCGGCAGCACCGTCCCCGACAACGTGAAGATCCTGGGCGTCACCGACGCCGCCACCACCCAGATCGGAGCGGTGAGCAACACCAGCCTCTCCTCGACGACGAGTGCGCCCACGGCGGGGCCCGCCCGCCTCGTGGACGTGGCCGGCCTCGTCGCCGTGGACACCTCCAGCGTGGCGACGGCGAGCTTTCCAGGGAACTCCGGCCTGATCCGCACCTTCACCCCCAGCTACACCGACACCGCTCCTTCGCAGTCGGTGAACGGACCCACGGTCACCCTCCCGAGCTTGGCGGTTGGCAACCTGACCGTCACGACCTTGGGCATCGGCCTCAGCGCCGGCACCATCGCCCTCGACGTGACGAACGGCGTCAACGCGGCGCTGCCGGGACTGCAGTCCAACCTCCTGACTCCCTTGTACCGCAGCCTCGGGTTGTCCTTCGGCAACGCGGACCTCTGGGCCCCGCCTGAGCAGAACTGCGTCCCGACATCGTTCAGCGTGGACCCGGCGGCACCCGCCGACGTCGCACCGGTCTTGGGCGGCTGAGGGGACGGCCCAGTCCACGGAGCTGGGCTTACTCTTCTCCCTGTGGTGGCAATCGGGCTGACCGGGGGGATCGGGTCGGGGAAGTCGACGGTGGCCCGGCTGCTGGCGGACCGGGGAGCGGTCGTCGTGGACGCCGACGTCGTCGCCCACGAGGTGGTGCTCCCGGGCCGGCCGGCCCACCACTCCGTGGTCGATCGCTTCGGGCCGGCGGTGGTCGGCCACGACGGGTGCATCGACCGGCCGGCGCTGGCGGCCCTGGTGTTCGCCGACGACCGGGCCAGGGAGGACCTCAACCGGATCGTGCACCCCGCCGTGCACCAAGAGATGCTCGCCCGGTTGGCCGCCATCGCCGCCGAGGAACCGGACGCCGTCGTCGTCCTCGACGTGCCGCTGCTCGCCGAGGTGGGGCGGAACCGCTACCCGGTCGACGCTGTCATCGTCGTCGACGTGCCGGTCGAGCTGGCCGTCGCTCGGCTCGTCACCGATCGCGGCATGTCCGAGGAGGAAGCCCGGGCGCGGATGGCGGCCCAGGCCCGCCGGGAGGAGCGTCGGGCCATTGCCGACCTGGTCCTTGACAATGCCGGGGACCTCGACCGCCTCCGCCTCGAGGTCGACCGGACGTGGGCTTGGATCTTGACCCTCTGACGGCCTGGTTGTCACGCCCGCCTCGTAGCATCTGGGGCCCATGCCGGACTTCCAGGTCGTCTCCCCCTACTCGCCCGCCGGTGACCAGCCGGGGGCCATTGCCGCCCTCACCGAGGGCATCCACCGGGGCGACCGCTTCCAGACCCTGCTCGGCATCACCGGGTCGGGGAAGTCGGCCACCATCGCCTGGACCATCGAGCAGGTCCAGAAGCCCACTCTGGTCATCGCCCCCAACAAGAGCCTGGCCGCCCAGCTGGCCAACGAGTTCAAGGAGTTCTTCCCGAACAACCGGGTCGAGTACTTCGTCAGCTACTACGACTACTACCAGCCCGAGGCCTACATCCCGAGCTCGGACACCTACATCGAGAAGGACAGCTCGATCAACGACGAGATCGACCGCCTGCGCCACTCGGCCACGGCTGGGCTGCTCACCCGCCGGGACGTCATCGTGGTGGCCTCGGTCTCGTGCATCTACGGCATCGGCTCGCCGACCGAGTACGCCAAGCGCATCCTCCACGCCGAGGTCGGCCAGGAGCAGGACCATCGGGCCATCCTCCGGCGGCTGGTCGAGCTCAAGTACGAGCGCAACGACGTGAACCTGGTCAGGGGCAAGTTCCGGGTGCGGGGCGACACCATCGAGGTCCACCCGGCCTACGACGAGCACGCCGTGCGCATCACCCTCTTCGGCGACGAGGTGGAGCGCATCACCCGGGTGAACATGCTCACCGGGGAGACGCTCGAGGAGCTGCACGACGTGGTGGTGTTCCCGTCGTCCCACTACGTCGCCGGCGACGACCGCATGGAGTCGGCCATCAAGGGCATCGAGGCCGAGCTGCAGGAGCAGCTGGCGTTCTTCGAGCGCGAGGGCAAGCTGCTCGAGGCCCAGCGGCTGCGGATGCGCTGCTCGTACGACCTCGAGATGCTGGCCGAGGTCGGGTCGTGCAACGGCATCGAGAACTACAGCAGGCACATCGACGGCCGCCAGCCGGGGGAGCCGGGCTACACGCTCGTCGACTTCTTCCCGAAGGACTTCCTGCTCGTCATCGACGAGAGCCACGTCACCGTGCCGCAGCTGCACGGGCAGTCCGAGGGAGACCGCAGCCGCAAGGAGACCCTGATCGACCACGGCTTCCGCCTGCCGTCGGCTGCCGACAACCGGCCGCTGCGCTTCGACGAGTTCTACGAGCGAATGGGCCAGACCGTCTTCCTGTCGGCCACGCCCGCCGCCTACGAGCTGTCGATCTCCAGCCAGGTGGTCGAGCAGGTGGTGCGGCCCACGGGCCTCCTGGACCCCGAGGTCGTGATCAAGCCGACCAAGGGCCAGATCGACGACCTCATCGAGCAGATCAACGACCGGGTCGAGCGGGGCGACCGGGTGCTGGTCACCACCCTCACCAAGAAGATGGCCGAGGACCTCACCGACTACCTGCTCGAGCGGGGCATCAAGGTCCGCTACCTGCACTCGAACATCGAC
>JBKJUI010000347.1:0-2883 GCA_046590775.1 Acidimicrobiales bacterium | reverse complement strand
CCCTGGCGTTGTGGTCGCTGGCCCGGCGCATCCGGTGGCGTTGGAGCTCCTCCCTGGCGTTGCGGGTGACCGTCTCGAGGAGAGATCGCTTGTCGCCCCGCTGGGGCACACGGATCTCGACGTTGGCCAGCCGCTGGGTGGTGAGCCACGCCTCGAGCACGTGGCGGTCCTCGGGGTCGTCGCCGATGCAGATCAGGGTCGGGATGCCCTGGGGCGGGTCGGCGTAGAGCTGCTCGATGACCTGGGCGACGAGCTGGGGCCGGGTGAGGTCCTCGACCTTGTCGACCACGAAGCCCTTGCGGCCCATGACCCTCCCCCGGCGCACGAAGAAGACCTGCACGGCAGCCTCGAGGTCGTCCTCGACGATGCCGATGCAGTCGAGGTCCTCGGCCTTCTCGGTCACCATCTGCTGGCGCTCGATGGCCTTGCGGATGCTGACCAGCCGGTCCCGGTCGCGGGCGGCCCGCTCGAACTCCAGGATGTCGGCGGCGTCGCGCATGTCGAACTCGAGCCGCTTGATCACGGCCTGGGTGTCGCCGTCGAGGAACTGGCACAGCTCGTCGACCAGGTCCCGGTACGCCTCGGTGGTGATCTCGCCCACGCAGGGGCCGGCGCACTTCTCGATGTGGAAGAGGAGGCAGGGCCGGCCCAGGCGCTCGTGGTGGCGGAACTTGTGGTCGCTGCAGGTTCGGATGGGGAAGGTGCGCAGCAGCAGGTCGAGCGTCTCCCGGATGGCGTAGGCGTGGCCGTACGGCCCGTAGTGCCGGGTGCCCTTGTCCTTGGCCCCGCGGCGCACCATGGCCCGGGGCCAGTCCTCGGACAGCGTGACGGCCAAGAACGGGTAGCTCTTGTCGTCGCGGAGGCGGATGTTGAACCGGGGCTTGTGCTCCTTGATCAGCGAGTACTCGAGCATGAGCGCCTCGACCTCGTTGGCCACCTCGATCCACTCGACCGTCTCGGCCGTGGCCACCATCTGCGCCGTCCGGGGCAGCAGGTTCACCGGGTTCTGGAAGTAGCTGGAGAGCCGGCTGCGCAGCGACTTGGCCTTGCCCACGTAGATGACCTGCCCGTCCCGGTCGCGGAACTGGTACGACCCTGGTCGGTCGGGGATGGAGCCGGTGGGCGGTCGCTGCACCATGGGGCGGCCAAGCCTGCCACTGCCGGTCGAGTACCCCTGGGCGACGACCTCCCGGAGTAGCCCGCTGGCTGACCCGGGAATGCGGCGACGCCCGCCGCCGTTTATGCTGACAGCACACCGGCTCGGTATCCGGTGCCACCATCCACCCCTAGGCCGACAACCCCGAGGACGGGCGACCGAGCTGTCCCCTCCGGCCGATTCCGGGGTGCTCCTGCGAAGGAGTCCACAACCGAATGCTCCGCCTCCAAGGCCCCCTCCCCGAGCGGTACACCACCGCCAGCCCCGACGACCTCGTCGCCATGATCACCAACGCCAAGGAGGCGCTCGGCTCCCGGCTGCTCATCCTCGGCCACCACTACCAGCGCGACGAGGTCATGCGCTGGGCCGACCTCCGGGGCGACAGCTTCGGCCTCAGCCGCATGGCGGCCCAGCACGACGAGGTCGAGCACATCGTCTTCTGCGGCGTCCACTTCATGGCCGAGTCGGCCGACGTTCTGACCGGGCCGGACGTGAAGGTCCTCCTGCCCGACCTCAACGCGGGCTGCTCGATGGCCGACATGGCTGACGTCGACTCGGTCGAGGAGGCGTGGGAGGCCATCGCTGCCGTCACCGACGTCGAGCGGGTCGTGCCCATCACCTACATGAACAGCTCGGCCGCCCTGAAGGCCTTCGTGGGCCGCAACGGTGGCGCCGTCTGCACGTCGTCGAACGCCCGGGCCGTGCTCACCTGGGCCCTCGACAAGGGCCCGAGCGGCCCCTCAGAGCGGGGGGCACAGGGCGAGAAGGTGCTGTTCTTCCCGGACCAGCACCTCGGCCGCAACACCGGCGTCCAGCTGGGCTACGGGCTGGACCAGATGCGGGTGTGGGACCCGCGTCGCGAGCTCGGGGGCCTCGAGGAGAAGGACGTGAAGGAGGCGGCGCTCCTGCTCTGGAAGGGGCACTGCTCGGTGCACCAGCGCTTCACGCCGGCCCACGTCGCCGCCTTTCGGGCCGATCACCCCGACGGTATCGTCGTCGTGCACCCTGAGTGCAGCCACGAGGTGGTGCAGCTGGCCGACCAGGTCGGCTCCACCGACTTCATCATCAAGGCCGTCGAGGCGGCGCCGCCCGGCAGCCACGTGGCGATCGCCACCGAGATCCACCTCGTGCAGCGCCTGGCCGCCGAGCACCCCGAGGTGACCGTCACCAGCCTCGACCCGCTCATCTGCCCGTGCTCGACCATGTTCCGGATCGACGCCAAGCACCTGGCCTGGGTCCTCGAGGGGCTCGTCGAAGGCGAGGTCCGCAACCAGATCACCGTCGACCCTGCCACCGCCGGCTGGGCCCGGGTTGCCCTCCAGCGCATGCTCGACATCACCTAGCGGGAACAGCTGGAGACGTCCCGCCGAGGAGCGCAGGAGAGGCGGCCTAGTCTGGCCTTCGCCGACGCGCGGGGTCGGCCAAGCGGAAGGGCACAGTGGCTGATCAGCTTCAGGTGGCGGCGGTGGGGGCCGGGTGGGTCACCACCCACCGGCACGTGCCGGCCATGCTGGCCACCGGACGGTTTCGTATCCGCGCCCTCGTGGACCGGCGTCCAGAGCGGGCGCACGAGGCGGTGAGGTCGCTGGGGCTCACCGGCTGTGAGGTCGCCGGCGACCTTCAGGAGCTTCGCTGCTGGGAGGAGATCGATGCGGTCACCTGCGGGACGGCGCCCTTCTCCCACGCCGAGGTGATGCGAACGGCCCTCGAGGGCGGCAAGCACGCAA
>JBKJUI010000309.1:0-3142 GCA_046590775.1 Acidimicrobiales bacterium | reverse complement strand
CCTGAACGGCCTGCTCGTGTTCCGCCGCACCAAGGCCGAGCCGGCGATCAGTGCCGAGCTGCCCGACAAGATCGACGAGCTGGAGCGTTGCGCCATGACCGCCGAGCAGGTCGGGCTCTACCAGGCCGTGCTCGACAAGCTGGTGGCCGAGCCCGCCGGCTCTGGAGGCATGGGAGGGAGTCCGACCGCCGACATCAAGAACCGCAACGGCCAGATCCTCGCTGCCATCACCGCCCTGAAGCAGATCTGCGACCACCCCGCCGCCTACACCCACGACGACCGGCCCCTCGCCGGCCGCTCGGGCAAGCTGGCCCGCCTCGAGCAGGTGGCCGACGCCGTGCGCGCCGCCGGCGAGAAGCTGCTCGTCTTCACCCACTTCGCCTCGTGGGGGGAGCGGCTGGCCACCCACCTGTCCGAGCGCTACTCCGAGCCGGTCAGCTGCTATCACGGCGGCCTGGCCCGTGGCGCCCGCGACAAGCTGATCGCCGACTGGAAGGCGCGGGAGGGCGAGGGCATCCTCGTGCTCTCGCTGAAGGCCGGCGGCACCGGTCTCAACCTCACCGAGGCCAGCCACGTCGTGCTCTATGACCGCTGGTGGAACCCGGCGGTCGAGGACCAGGCCCGTGACCGGGCCTGGCGAATCGGCCAGGAGCGCACGGTCGTCTCCCGCCGCTTCGTCTGCCCCGGCACCATCGACGAGCGAGTCGAGGAGGTCGTCGCCGGCAAGCGCCGCATCGCCGACCTCGTGCTGCCCGCCTCGTCCACGCTGGCCGACCTGTCGGCCGACCAGCTGCGCGTCGCCCTCGGCCTGCGCCCCGACCAGCTGGTGGCCGACGAGGACGGCTCCACCGACGAGGAGGAAGCAGCATGAGCGGACGGCGGCGGCGCAAGCCGGCGGCGGCGACGGCGGCGGCCGACCTCACCCGTTTCTGGGGGTCTGAGGTCGATGAGCCCATCGCCCCCTTCATCCGCCCGTCGGCCGACCCCACCGCCCTGCTGCGCTCGCTCGGGCCCATCCCGCTCACCGTCCAGGAGAAGCTGGCCGCCGCCCAGCTCCACGCCGTCTACGAGAAGGCCACGCAGGTGGCCACCGCCGTCGCCGCCGCCGCCAACCTGGTCGAGGCCGACGACAGCTGAGACCAGGGCGACGCAGGGACGAAGGCCGGCGCTGACTGAGGCGAAACGAACGTCAAAGGGGCGGGCCGGTTCGGGACCCATCGTCGGGGGAAGACTGCCACTGATCCCATCAAGAAGAAGGTGGAGCAATGCGAGCACTGTGCGTCTCAGTCACCCTCACGGCGGCCCTCGGGGCTGCACTTCTCGGAGGGTGCGGTGGGGGCAGCTCGAAGAGCGCCGCCGGCGACATAACGCTGACGGCCTGCGCCGCCGACCCGGCCGGTGGCAACCCCAAGGCCGAAGGCCAGATCGCCAACAAGACGAGCAAGGCGAGCGGCTACTCGCTCCGGGTGAAGTTCCTCGACCCCGCGGGCAACGAGGTGAGCCAGGGCACTGCGGCCGTGGCCAAGGTCGACGCCGGGGGCACGGCCACCTGGCGGCTCACGGGCGGCGCCAGCGCCAAGGGCCCGCTCACCTGCAAGATCACCAACCAGACCCGCAACGCCGTCGAAGCCTGAGAACTAGTCCGACTGACGCCACCGCCCGTGGTGACCGCAGTGGGCGTGCCATCTGCCCCTCTTGAGGGCTTTTGCCACAGACCGTGAGTAGTCCATCTGGACTAGTCCGTAGATGTGTGGTGCAATGCCCGCATGGAGCTGGGGATCAGAGGGACCAAGACCACCACGGCGAGCGGTGCGGCCGGTGACGTCAGCGTCATCGAGCGCATCGAGGTCGATGAGCCCAAGCTCGGAGGCATCACCCAACGTGACGCCGACCGGGCCTCGCACGTAGGCCTGGCCCTGCTCATGGTCCTCAACATCGTCGACATCGTCCTCACCCGGAAGTTCCTGGACCTCGGCCTGACCGAGGGCAACCCGCTGATGACGGCGGCAGTGCAGTCCTGGACCGCCGCCGCCTGCAAGGCCGCCATCCTCGGGGCCCTCATGTGGAGCTTCGCCAAGCGGCCGGCCACCGCGACGCGCCTGGCGCTGGTGTGGGCCGGTGTGGGCCTGTACGTCCTCAGCGCCTACGTGAACCTGGGCGCCATCCGCTCCGCCGAGGCCCTCCTCAGCTGAGGTCGTCGCAAGCTCACCAAGCCGCGGGGCGAACGAGCCGGCGGAAGGTGGTGGGCGGGGGCGGCGGGACCTTGTCCCGCTCGGCCGGGGTCGTCGCCCGCCGTCGGCGCAGCTCGAGCTTCAGGCTCTCCTCACCGCGGCGCATGGCCCACACGTGGTTGGCGGCGAAGAAGGGCCGGAGCAGCCAGGTGAGCTTCTGGATGATCGGCTTGGTGGCGGAGATGCGCCAGTCGTAGGTGATGACCACCTCGGGACCGTCCTGGGCGAAGGTCCACCGGCCGGTGCCCTCCAGATCGCCCCGGGCCTCGAGGGCGAAGCCCTCGTCGGTGATGGGCTCGGTGATCAACAGCCGCCAACGGAGCGTGTAGGGGAGGTACCCCTTGGTGTGGACGTCGACCTCCCGCCCGACACCGTCGGCGTTGCCGGGGGCCAGTGGCCGGAGGGCCAGGTAAACCGCCGGCCACCACCGCGGGAGGGCTTCGGCGTCACGCAGCACCTCCTTCACCTCGTCGAGGGTGGCGGGCACCCGCCACTCGGTGAGGAACTCGTAGTCGCTGCCCATGTCGCTAGCCGCAATCGGAGCGTCGTCCGGCGGACGGCTTGACCCCGAGGAGCGCCTTGGTGAGCTCGCCCCCCTCCACCACGAGGTCGAACAGGGCCTGGTCGAGGTGGGCGTCGGTCACCACCAACGGATCTGCTGTGCTGGCCTCGGCGGCGAAGATCGCCGCCTTGCGCAGCAGCTCCTTGATGAACGCGGCGCTCACGCCCTCGGTGCGCTGCAGGACCCGGTCCCGGTCCGCCAGCTCCAGCTGCAGCCCGCGGCCGTAGAGGTCGAGCAGCCGGGAGCGGCACTCGGCGTCCGGGAGGGGGACCTCGATGGCCTCGTCGACCCGGCCGGGGCGGGACGCGAGCGCCGGCTCCAGAAGGTCGGGTCGGTTGGTGGTGAGCAC
>JBKJUI010000083.1:0-6579 GCA_046590775.1 Acidimicrobiales bacterium | reverse complement strand
CTCAACGACGTGGTCAAAGAGCGCCGGGAGAACCTCGACGAGGCCCGCCAGCGGATGCGCAACCGCATGAAGCGCGAAGAGGACTGACGACAGGCTTCGCCCGCATCCGTCGCGTCTGCCGGCGCCGCGATGCCATCGCCTCGCAACTTGCTTGACCACACCCCCAACGCGGCGGCGGTCTGAGCCTGGGCTCGTTCCTGTCCGTTGCGGCTGCCGGCGCGACGATGCCGTCGCCTCTGAAGGTGCTTGACCACACCCCCAGGGCGGCGGCGCCTGAGCCCGGGCTGGGTCGCTGCGGACGTTCCTGCCCGTGGAGGCTCAGAAGTCGATGGATGCGGCCTCTGGGCGGGGGCGCTTCGCCGCTCTCGCCGCTTGGATGCGGGCCAGGGCGGGGCGGGCGTCCACCTCGGTCCGGATCCTCGACCAGCGGCCGAGGGCGTTACGGCAGGTGGTGACGACGACGGACCGGTCGGCCTCGGCGGCGTCAGCCATCGCCGGCGGGGCGTCGCGACCGGCGTAGGCCGTCTCGACCACGGCGTCGCCGAGGCGGACCAGGGCCTCGTTGGCCGGGGTGCCCCGTTCGACGCCGGCGAGCGCCGCCCCTCCGGCGGGTGATCGCAGGCGGTGGATCAGCTCGGCCACGGTCTCGGCCGGGCGGGGGCGCACGCCGGTCAGGGCGAGGGCTTCGAGCGACTCCTGCCAGGCCATGTGCACCCGGGCGTCTGGTGACCCGCCGGCTCGGCGCCGGCGGCTGCGCCGCTCCCAGGCCACGAAGGCGGCGGAGGCGCCGACCAGCACGGCCAGGGCGCCGAGGGCGATCCACAGGGGGGCGGTGCGGCGGAGGGCGGACAGGATCGTCGCCCAGATCCCGCTGTCCTTGGCCGCCTGCGGGTCCTCGGCCGCGGTCTCCTGCTCCTCGGGCCGGGGGGCGGGGGTGGCGTCGGCGGGGGTCTCGGTGGGAGCCGGCTCCGCCGTGGTCGGGGTGGTCGGCGCCTGATCGGGGCTCGGAGCCGCAGGCCGGTAGGGCACCCCGGTGTACTGCACGGCCTGGGGGTTCCCGGCCGCCGGGGTGGGCTCGAAGGCCGTCCAGCCGATGCCCTCGAAGTAGACCTCGGGCCAGGCGTGGGCGTCCTTGTCCTTCACGGCGAAGCTGCCGCCCTCGTCGAAGCCCGGCTGGAAGCCGACGGCCACCCTGGTGGGCAGGCCCATCAGCCGGGCCAGCAGGGCGAAGGAGCCGGCGAACTGCTCGCAGTAGCCCTCCTGGGTCTGGAACAGGAAGCGGTCGATGGCGTTGCCCGAGTGGCCGGCCTTCACGTTGAGGTTGTAGCTGAACTCGGGGGAGCGGAGGTGGTCCTGGATGGCCAGGGCCCTGGCGTAGGGGGTCGGGCTCCGACCGAGCTGGCCGGCCAGGTCCTTGACCCCGGGCGTGACCTCGCCGCTGATCTTGGTGTACCGCTGGAAGTCGGCGCCCAGCTCGCTGCGGCCGGCGGCGGACGCCGGCGCCCGCCGCAGCTGCTCGGCGCTGACGTCGGGCAGCACCGACGTGATCCGGTAGGTGAGCCCGTCGCTGGTGTCGTTCTTGGTGATGAGGCTGCCCGAGCCGGGGCTGTAGGAGAGGCCCCCGACGCCGTCGACCGAGGCCGGCCGGTAGGCGGCGGGCAGCCAGATGGACGAGAGGCCGCTGACCGTCACCTCCTGCTCCAGCGGGGTGCCGGCCAGGCCGCTGCGGGGGGTCAGCTGGCCGCGATTGGCGCCGTAGCGCTCGTTCGAGGACCAGATGGTCCCGTCGAACTGGTCGAGGCTGGTGAGGCGCCAGTACGCCGGCCGCTCGGCCTTCACCCTGAACACGTCGAGGTTGGCGTACTGGCGTAGGCGGGTCTGGATGTCGACCAGGGGACTGACGGTGGATCGGGTCCCGGTGCCCGAGCCCCCGGCGCCCTTCTTGAACGACAGCAGGGCCTTGGAGGTGGAGCCGGGCACCATCGGGCTCAGCACCAGCGCGCCGAGGACGGCGACCGCCCCGAGGATGGCCCCCGTGCCGAGGAGGCTTCGCAGCGCGCCCCGCTCGCGCCCGCCGAACCAGGGGGTCTGGCTCCCGTCGAGGTTGGCCCGCTGGACGATCAGGAAGACGAGAGCCGCCGCCGCGAAGCCGACCACCGCCAGGCCCCGGTGCGACTTGGCTCCGAGCACCGCGGTGAAGACGAACAGGCCCAGGGCGGGCACACAGGCCTCGAAGGCCGTGCGCATCCGGAAGGCGGCCCAGTCGGCCAGGAACGCGCACATGCACACGCCGACCACCGCCGACGCTATGAACCCCGTGGCCGGGGCCACGGGCGGGACCGCGCTCCGGAAGCTGCTCTGCGCGTCGGTCAGGGCCTGCCCGAGCACCTCGAAGGTGAAGGGCGTCGGGATCCCGTAGGTGGTGGCCTGGGGCACGACCAGCTCGACGGCCACCAGGATGCTGAGGAGGGCGGACGCCAGCGACGCGGTGGTGAGACCGGCGCCGAGCCGCCGGAGGCCGCCGGCCATGAGGTGTCCGAGGGCGGCGGCGGCGAAGCCGTAGGGCAGCCAGGTGGCGCCCCGGAAGAGCCGGCCGAGCGACAGCGCCACGGCCAGCGTGACCAGGAACAGGCAGAGCGAGGCCAGGTCGTCGCGCGGGGCGGCCTTGGCCTCGGCGCCGTGCCAGGGCAGCCGGGACCGCCACCTCGGCTCGGCGGGCGCCGGGACGAGCGGCGGCGGCACCGGGGGGCGCGAGGGCGCCAGGGTGCTCATGCCGGGCTCCGGACCGGGCCGATGCTGGCGGCCCAGGCCGGGGCGAAGCCGTTCTGGCCGCTGAAGCGCACGACGGTGGCGCCGGCTGGCGCCCGGGCGGCCGAGCCAGACCGCTCCTCGAACACCACGACCACGGCTCCCCGCCGGCCGCGGCGGGCCCGTGCCGCAAGGTCGACTGCGCTCGGACCCGCCCGGTCGGTGGTGAGCGTGGCCAGCGAGCTGTCGTGGGCCATGGCCACGCTGGCGAGGGTGGTGGTGAGGGAGTGGTCGGCGGACGGGTCGGGGTCCCAGGCCGCCAGGCGCTCGAGGATGGTGTCGAGGTGGGCCCGCCCGGTGCCGTGCCCGGTGTCCACGCCGTCGGTGCCGAGGAGCCGCAGCTCCAGGCCGGCGGCGATGCAGGCGGTGGCGATCGACGCCGCCGCCGACATCACCGCCTCGAACGACGGCTCGGTGTGGACCGAGGCCCGGAGGTCGACCACGACGGTGGCCCGCCCCTGCCAGGGCAGCTCGTCCTGGCGGATGAGCAGCTCCTCGGTGCGGGCCGACGACTTCCAGTGGACCCGGCGAAGGTCGTCGCCCACCACGTAGGGGCGCAGGGCGTGGAACTCGTCGCCGCTGGGCCCGAACGACGCCTGGGTGACCTGGCCGCCCCGGGGGTCGGCGCCGCGGGTGTGGGGCAGGGCGGTGACGCGGTCGATGCGCGGGTAGACGGTGACGGTGTCCTCGCCGGCCACCTCGACGGTGCGGCTGATCAGCCCCAGTGGGTCGGTGCGGACGATCTGCAGCGGGCCCAGGCCGAACAGCCCGCGGCGGTCGGTGGGCACCCGGTAGGCCGAGGTGCTGCCCTCGCCGGGCCCGAGGGGCGCCAGCCGGAACCGGGCCCAGCGACGACCGTCGTCGAAGGGGTCGCGGGCGGTCAGCACCGGCGAGCGCCGCGGGCCCAGGTTGCGCACGTGCAGATCGACCCGGCACCCGCTGCCGGCATGGACCCGGGTCGGCACCAGCCGCCGCACGGCCTCGAGCTGGACGGGCCCGTAGGCGACCAGGGCCAGGCTGGCCCCGGTCAGGACGAGGGCCACCAGGCCCAGCGAGGTCAGCTCGCGCACGCCGAGGAGGCGCCCGACCACCGGGAGGCACGCCCCGGCCACCACGAGGCTCCAGGCCCGGCGGGTGAGCCGGGCGCCCTTCACCGCAGGCCCCGGGTCACGCCCGGGTGGTGGGGACGGGCACGCCGGCGAGGCACTGCCGCAGCAGGTCGGCGGTGGTGGCCCCGCCCAGGCTGGCCTCGGGCGTCAGGACCATCCGGTGCTCGAGCACCGGGCCGGCCAGCGCCTTCAGGTCGTCGGGGACGACGTAGTCGCGACCGAGCGCCGCCGCCCGGGCCCGGGAGGCCTTCTGGAGGCTGAGGCAGGCCCGGGGCGACATCCCGAGCGCCAGCGCCGGGTGGCGGCGGGTGGCAGCGGCCAGGTCGACGATGTAGCCCTTCAGCGACGGGGCCATGTGCACCGTTCGGGCCAGCGCGATCATCGCCTCGATGTCGTCGGTGGTGATCACCGGTTCGACACCGGCCATCGGGTCGGCCCCGGCGTGGGCGTCCATCATGTCGATCTCGGCCTCGCGGCTCGGGTAGCCCATGCCGATCTTGAGGAGGAAGCGGTCGAGCTGGGCCTCGGGCAGGGGATAGGTGCCCTCGTGCTCGACCGGGTTCTGCGTGGCGATCACCATGAACGGGTTGGGGAGCACGTAGGAGGTGGCGTCGACGGTGACCGTGCGCTCCTCCATGGCCTCGAGCAGCGCCGACTGGGTCTTCGGGCTGGCTCGGTTGATCTCGTCGCCCAGGACCACGTTGGCGAAGATCCCGCCCGGCCGGAACTCGAAGCTGCTGGTGACCCGGCTGAACACGGTGACGCCGGTGACGTCGGACGGCAGCAGGTCGGGCGTGAACTGGATCCGGTTCCACTTGCCGCCGAGGCTGGCGGCGAGGGCCTTGGCCAGGCTGGTCTTGCCCACGCCGGGGACGTCCTCGATCAGCAGGTGGCCCTCGGCCAGCAGGCACAGCGTGGCCAGCAGGATCGGGTCGCTCTTGCCCTGGATGACCTGCTCGACGTTGGTGACGATGGCCTGGACGTTCGCCGCGAACCCGTCGATGGACATGCCGCCCCGCCCGCGCACGCGTGTCGCCACCGGGGCGAGGCTACCGGGGGGAGCGTCGGTCATCGCCATCGGGACGTACTGACGACCGCCGGCGCCGAAAGGTTCCTGAGCCGACCAAGGGCCACCAGGAGGAGAGCGCCGCTACCGCGCCGGGGAACGGCTCGCGGGTGCGCGAAGGCCGACCTGGGTAGCCTTCTGACGCTTTCGAGTCGAAGGAGGAGCCATGGGCATCATCCGCAAGACCATGTCGATCGGGACGCTGGGTCTGGTGTCGTTCCGCAGCAAGAAGGAGAAGCTGCGGCGCGCCGAGGCCCAGTCCGAGGAGGCGGCCGCCGACCTGCTGCGAGAGCACCAGGCCCGCGAGGCCGCCGAGCAGCGGGTGGCCACGGCCGAGAAGAAGGCCAAGGAGGCCGAGCTCCTGGCCCTCAAGGCGGCCTCCGCCGCCGGCCGCGCCAGTCGCAAGGCTCGCAAGGAGGACGAGCCGAAGGGCCGGAAGGCCCGCAGGTCGCGACGCAAGCGCCTGACCCGCGCCGCCAGCGCCACGGCGGCGGCGGCGGCGGCCGGCCGGGCGGCGTCGTCGGTGTCAACCTCGGTCCACTCCGCCGGCGACAGGGTTCGTCCGGCGCTCGACGAGGCGGTGGCCAACGCCGGCCGTCGGGCCAAGAAGGCGCGCGAGCGGGCCGAGGCCGAGGCCGCCCGGGCCCGCAAGGCGGCCAACCAGGCCCGCAAGCAGGCCGAGGCCCAGGGCCGGGCGGCCAAGGCGCGCGCCGAGAAGGAGACGGCAAAGGCGCGCAAGCGCACGTCCCGCAAGGTCGAGGAGGCCGAGGCCGCGGCTGACGCCGCTGCGGAGCGGGTCCACGAGCTGGTCGACTGACGGCGGCGGGCTCAGCCCGTGGTCGAGTACACCTGCTCGATGCGGGACAGCACCCAGTCGTAGGCGCCGGCCATCACCAGCTGCTGGCAGTAGGCGCAGGTGCCGGCGGCGTCGAGGTCGAGGGGCGCACCGCAGTTCGGGCAGTTCTGCCGGGTGCCCGAGCCGTCCTTGGTGATGGCGGTCGAGGAGCGGGTGAAGGTCCAGTCCTCGGTCCACAGGCGCATCACACGGTCACCCCGCAAGATCCTGGGTGGCTGTTCCGGCTCGCCGACGAGGGCCACGTCGTAGTCACGGCTGTAGGCGTGGATGCGCACGGTGAGGGAGTCCGAGTCGGCGTCGGTGACGCAGTCGATGATCTCGCTGCGGCCGATGTGCAGGTCCTCGAGCACGTTCCGCTTGCCGGCGGTGGCCATCTCGTCGATCTGGGTGCGGTGGCGCAGCCAGATGCCGTCGGCCATCACCTTGCGGGACTCGGCCGGCAGCTGCTCGCACCAGGCCCGCTGCACCAGGCCGAAGGAGGTGGAGACCCCGTTCAGGAACCCGGACTCGTCGAAGGCCGGGTCGCGCTGGCGGATGCGGCCCAGCGCCTCGTCGACCTCGGGCCGGCGGGGGAGGGGTGGCGGGGGAGGCGGCGGCGGGGTGTCGGGCGTGGCGCCGCCGGCGCGGCCCAATGCAGCGCCCTTGCGCTTGAACATCACGACGAGCACGACCACCACGACGACGATGAAGAGGATGCAGATCAGGCCGCCGATGGCCGACCCGGCCCCACCGGAGCTGCC
>JBKJUI010000001.1:0-5076 GCA_046590775.1 Acidimicrobiales bacterium | reverse complement strand
CTCGCGACCTACAACCGCGCGAGCCTCAACGGCTGGCGGCGGCTCAACTGGAACTCGGGTCACGGCGAGGGCTGGGCGCTGTACGCCGAGCGGCTCATGGACGAGCTCGGCTACCTCGCCGACCCGGGCGACCGGCTCGGCATGCTCGACGCCCAGAGCCTGCGGGCCGCCCGGGTCGTGCTCGACATCGGGGCCCACCTGCGGCTCGAGGTCCCGCCCAACCGCTTCGGGTGGCGGGAGGCAGAGCAGTGGACGGTGGAGTCGATGAAGGAGTTCCTGGCCGCCCGCACCCTCCTCGAGCCGGCGTACGTGGTCGACGAGGTCAACCGCTACCTGGGCTGGCCTGGCCAGGCCATCTCCTACAAGGTGGGTGAGCGGGTGTGGCTCCAGGCCCGGGAGGACGCCCGGCGCCGGGCTGGCAACGGCTCGTTCGACCTGAAGGCCTTCCACGCCGGCGCCCTCGACATGGGCCCGATGGGGCTCGACCTCCTGCGCCAGGAGCTGGCACGCCTCGGGTAGCCCTCGCCGGCAGAGCCAAGCCCTGGCAGGTCGTCCGCCACCTGGCCACCGAGCCGCGTGCCGTGGCCTTCATCGGGTCGTGGGCCGGCGGAGGCGCCGTGCTGGCCGATCGCCCGGTCGAGGTGGCCGACCCCGAGCAGGACCCGTTCGCCCTGCTCGACCAGACTGGGGGTGGCACCTGGGCCGGCTGGCTGGGCTACCGGCTGGGGGGGCGGCTCGAGCGGCTGCCACTCGACGGCGCCCGGCCCGTGCCCCGGCCGGCATCGTGGCTGGCCCGCTTCGAGGTCGTCTGCCGCTGCGACGCAGGGGGGAGGTGGTGGGTGGAGTCGGTCGGGCCGCCCGACCCGGACGAGGTGGACCGGTGGCAGGCTCGCCTCGACACCCTGACGCCGCTGCCCACCTGGTCCGCGGGGGCGATCACCGCCCAGCCGGACCGGTCCGACCACATCGGGGCGGTCGAGGAGACCGTCGTGCGAATCGGCGCCGGCCAGCTCTACCAGGCGAACGTGTGCCTCCGGCTCGACGCCCCCTTTCTCGGCTCGCCCCTCGGCCTGTGGTGTGAGGCGGGCTCGCGCCTGCACCCGGCCCGGGCCGCCTACGTGGCCGATGAGCACGGCGTGGTGGCCAGCCTGTCGCCCGAGGTCTTCCTCCTGCGTCAGGGGCGCACCGTTCGCAGCGAGCCGATCAAGGGCACCCGTCCGCTGAGCCCCACTGCGCAGCTCGACCTGCTGTCGGCCGAGAAGGACCGGGCCGAGCACGTGATGATCGTGGACCTGGTGCGCAACGACCTGGGCCGGGTGTGCGAGCCAGGATCGGTGCACGTACCCCGCCTCCTCGAGGCCGAGCCCCTGGCCGGCGTCTGGCACCTCGTCTCGACCGTCGAGGGCACTCTGGAGGAGGGGCGGGGCGACGCAGACCTGGTCCGGGCCTGCTTCCCCCCGGGGTCGGTGACGGGGGCGCCGAAGGTGGCGGCGCAGGCGCTTTGCAACCGGGTGGAGCCGACGGCCCGTGAGGCCTACTGCGGGGCCATCGGGTTCGCCTCGCCCGACCACGGGCTCGAGCTGAACGTGGCCATCCGCACCTTCGAGGTGGCATCGGGGAGGCTGTGGCTCGGGGTGGGCGGCGGCGTTGTCGCGGGCAGCGAGGGTGCCGCCGAGTGGGAGGAGTGCCGGTCGAAGGCGGCGCCCCTTCTGGCCGCCGCCGGCCTGCACGCCTGGCAGGAGCCCCGTCCCGTGGTCCGGGCCGGAGCCTGCTTCGACACCATGCTGGTGGTCGACGGCAGGGTGCTCGAGCGGGAGGCCCACCTGGCCCGCTTCGCCGCCGCCACGGGTCTCGACGCCGCGCCGCACGTCGACCGGGCCGCGACGGCGGCGACCTTTGGCACATGGCGGCTGAGAGCGGACGACATCGCGGGCGAGGTCGCCGTGACGACGGCCCCGGTGCCGCTGCCACCCGTGCTCGACGGCGGGTGGGCCGTGGTCGACATCACCCTCATCACCCACCCGGGCGGCCACGGCTCACGAAAGTGGTGCGACCGACGCGTCCTCCAGGATCTCGAAGCCCGTGTGGCTCCCCACGTACCCGTGCTCTGCGACCTCGACGGCTCGGTCCTCGAGGCGACCTGGGCGAACGTGTTCGTCGTCGTGCAGGGCCGCCTGTGCACGCCACCGCTCGACGGCCGGATCCTGGCCGGCGTCACCCGGCGCGCCCTGCTCGACGAGGCGGTCGACCTCGGCATCCCGGTGCGCATCGGCCGGGTGGGCATCGAGGAGCTGGCCGAGGCCGACGCCATCCTCCTCACCAGCGCCGTGCGGGGACTCACCTGGGTGGCGGCCGTCGAGGGTGTGCATTGCTTCGATCCGCCCCACCCGTTGGTGCTGCGGCTGGCCGCCGCCATCAGCCGCCGATGGTCGCCGCCGCAGCCCGCCGATCTCGCCGGTCGGCTCGAAGCGCCTCCCTCCACCTGACCCGGGCACCGGTGCGCAGCACTGCTCCCGAGTAGACGGCGCCGGCCACACGGGCCAGGAGGATCGTGGTGAGCAGCGTGAGCGCCATGGCGACCAGCACCTGCAGGGGTCCTGCATCGCCGACGGCCACCCGGGCCGGCATGGCCAGCGGCGCGGTGAACGGCACCCACGACAGGATGTCGACCACGAGCGGCGCCTCGTTCGAGGTGAGCGCCCCGACGCTGACGATCTGGGCGGCGATGAGCGGGAACGTGATGGGGAAGGCGACGTTCTGGGCGTCCTCGGTGCGGCTGACCAGCGAGCCGGCTGCGGCGTAGAGCATGGCGTACAGGGCGTAGCCCAGGAGGAACCAGCCGAAGGCCTGGGCGATGAGGCCGGGGGCGGTGCCCCGCACCACGTCGATGCCGGCCGCGGTGGCGGCGACGAGCGCCACCAGCAGCACGAGCACGCCCTGGCCGAGGGCCACGGCCCCGATGCCCACCACCTTGCCGAGCAGCAGGTGGCGTGGCCGCATGGTGGCCAGCAGCACCTCGATCACGCGGCTCGACTTCTCCTCGATGACCCCGAGCAGGATCCAGCTGCCGTAGAGCGACAGGAACAGGTACAGCAGCACCACCCCGGTGCCGGCGATGGCCCGCTCGCGGCTCCGGCTCGGGCGGGTCGCCTCCAGGGCCCGCACGGGAAGGGGCGGCTGGGACAGCGCCTGACCCAGCTGGTCCGGTGGCACGCCGACGTCGGTGAGGCCCTGCTGGAGGGCCAGGACGGCGGCGACGGTGCTCGTGAACCGGGCCCGCCTGGACGAGTCGTCCGGGGTGGACGTGGTGCGGGCCAGCAGGTCGGCCGGCGTCACCAGGAGGTCGAGCTGGCCCGAGCGCAGCAGCGCCGCCGCGTCGGCCTCGCGCACCGGTGGCCCGACCGTGACGACGGCACCGACGCTCTCGCCGACCGCCTCGATGGTGCGGACCACCTCGGCCGGCGCCTCCTCGGTGAAGGCCACCTCGTAGGCCGGGGTCTGATCGTCGAGCAGCTGCGGCACCACGACGGCGGCGACCACGAGCACCATCGTGACGACCGTCGCCACCCGGAAGCTGCGGTTCCGCAATCGCTCCCGTATCTCCCGCGCCGCCACCAGCCGGCTCGCCGTCCACGGGCTGATCGTGGGGGCGGGAGCACTCATGCGACGGCCTCGCGGAACAGCTCGGAGAGGCGCCGACGCTCGAAGGCGAAGTGGCGGACCGGGCCGGCGTCGGCCGCGGCGCGCAGCACGGCCTGGGGATCCGATGCGGCGTGCAGCTGCAACCGGACCCGCCGTCCGTGCACGTCGAGGATCGTTACACCCTCGAGCGCGCTTGCCCACGCCGGGTCGGCGTCGACGTCGACGGCCAGCACGGCCTGCGTGCTGGTGAGGGCGTCGACGCTGCCGGTGCTCACGGTCCGACCGCGCGCCACCACGGCGACCGACGTGCAGATGTGCTCGACCAGGTCCAGCTGGTGGCTGGAGAACACCACGGTGGCGCCGGCCGCCGCCCGTTCGCGCAGCACGCCGGCCAGGACCTCGACGCCGACCGGGTCGAGCCCGCTGAAGGGCTCGTCGAGCACGAGCAGGTCAGGCTCGTGCAGCAGGGCCGTGACCAGCTGCACCCGCTGCTGGTTCCCGAGGCTGAGGCTGTCGACGCGGGCCTTGGCCTTGTCGCCGAGGCCGAGCAGCTCGAGCCAGCTGTGGCCGCGGGCCCTGGCCTCGCCGGCCGGGAGCCCGTGGAGGCGCCCGAGGTGGACCAGCTGGTCGAGCACCCGCATCGACGGGTACAGGCCACGCTCCTCGGGCATGTAGCCGAAGCGGAGCCGGTCGGCGGGCACCACCGGTCGGCCCTGCCAGCGCACCTCGCCCCGGTCGGGCAGCACGATGCCGAAGACCACGCGCATGGCCGTCGTCTTGCCGGCCCCGTTCGGCCCGAGGAAGCCGAAGACCTCGCCCTGCGGCACGGAGAAGGACAACCCGTCGAGGGCACGAACCTGGTCCCCCGGCTCCTTGGAGCCGGAGGGGAGCCTTCCGTAGGCGACGTGGAGGTCGTCGAGCTCGAGCACCTCAGGTTGCGGCTGACCGCACGTGCTCTCCCCCTCCCGTCATGGGCGGAGGAACCTACCGCCCGCTCGGCGTCAGCGGGTCGCGCCTGCGACTGGGCTATTGCTCGCGGAGGAAGCGCTCCAGCTCGGCGGCCAGCTCGTCGCCGCTCGGCAGGTCGGTGGGCATCGGCCCGGAGATGCGGCCGAGGTCGGCGTCCCACTGGGTCTCGAGCGCCCGGAGCATCGCCGTGTGCTCCTCGCTGTTGGAGATCAGCGAGTCGATGCGCCCGTTGGTGATCTCGGCCGCCGCCTGCAGCTCGGCGGTGTCGACGTCGATGCCGGAGACGAAGCGCAGCCCGTCGAGGATGGCCACCGAAGCGGCCGGGTAGGGGAGGTTGGCTATGTAGTGGGGCACCCGCGCCCAGAGTCCGGTGGCCGGCCGGCCCTCAACCCCCATGGCCTGCTCGATGGCGGCGTGGATGCCGCCCGGCACGTCGATGGTGCCCGGCACGAAGCCGATCCCGTC
>JBKJUI010000475.1:0-9437 GCA_046590775.1 Acidimicrobiales bacterium | reverse complement strand
CAGCTCGCGTGCCGTGCGACTCAGCGGGTTCTTGACCTGCTGGGCCTCGTCAGCCACGATCACGCCCCAGGCGACGGTAGCCAGGCGGCGGCGGTCGCGACGCAGCACCCCGTAGGTGACGAGGACGACCTCGTTGGCGGCCACGTCGATCAGGCTGCGGTCATCACCGTGGAAGCGACGGAGCGGAACTCCCGGAGCGAAACGTTCCAGCTCTCGCTGCCATCCACCCAGGACGCTGGCCGGGCAGATCACGAGCAGCGGCCGGGCGGACGGGCCCTGGGTGGCGTGGCGGTGGAGGTGGAGGGCGATGGCCTGGACCGTCTTGCCGAGTCCCATGTCGTCGGCCAGGCACCCGCCCAGACCGAGTGTCGTCATCTCCACCAGCCACGCCAGGCCGCGCCGCTGGTAGGGGCGGAGCGTGGCGGCAAGTCCCGGCGGCTCGGGCAGCTCGTGCTCCACGGCCTCATCGCGGGCCGAGCGCAACCGGGCCACGAGGTCGGCCACCGCCCCCACGGCCCTGACCTCTGCTGTCGTGCCGTCACCGGTCTCGACCTGACCGACCAGCGCAGCGGCCAGCGCCTCGCCCCGGGTCAGGGTGCGGGCCCGGCGTTGGCGGACCTGCTCGATGAGCCCGGGATCGGCCACCACCCAGCGGCCTCGAAGCCGGACGAGGGGCCGCTTGGCCTCGATGAGGGCGTCGAGGTCACCGGGGCTCAGCTGCTCGCCGTCGAGCGAAGCCTCCCAGCGCAGCTCGACCAGGGCGTTCAGGCTGAGTCCGCTGCTGGTGACCGGCGCCGGCGCCGACGGTGCTGCAGCCTGCTCTTCGGCCAGGCTGACCACGGCCCGCAGCTCGACCTTCCCCGACGTCAGCTCGGCCGGCCACAGCACCTCGAGGCCGGCGGCGCCGAGGTCCGCCGCAACGGGGCCGAGCAGCTCACTGGCCTCGTCGTCGGTGAGGGGCAGCGAGGCCGGGCGGGCCTCCTCCAGCAGGCGGGCCACCGGCGGCCACACCCGACCGGCCCGCCGGAGGGCCACCAGCAGGTCGGCCTCGGCGTCCGGTCCGAGGCGTCCAAGGACCACCGATGGTGCGTCCCAGAGCTGGGCGGCGTCGACGACGAGACTCGGGTCGAGCTGGCTGCGCAGCTGGAGGACCGCCTCGAGCTCGCCTTCGGGACCGAGGGGCAAGGTGAGCCGCAGCCCGGGGCGGGCCCGGTCGTTCGAAGTACCGGAGGCATCGAGCCACGCACCCACGGGGCCGTCAACCGGGCCGCCTCTTGGCGAGGCAAAGGCGCGGCCTCCCTCTGCCGTCGCTGCCGCCGTGCGCACGAGCCTGTCGGCCACGGCGTCGAGGAAGCCCCGGGCCGCCACCTCCGGCGCCACCACGCGGACAGGGCGGGAGCCATCGAGCGGGAGCGCGTGGGCTTCGGCGGGCAGGGCGGCGGCCAGCTCGGCCAGCCGTCGGTCGTCCTCCGGGTCGAGCGGGCCCACCTGCCAGCCGGCTCCGCCCCTGGGTGTGCGGGAGGGTCGCAGCCGGCCCCGGGCCACGAGGTCGACGGCCAGCTTGGCCGCCACCGCCCACCCGGCGAGCGACGCCTTGACCTCGGCATCGACCGGGAGCGCCACCAGGTGGGGGAGGGCCTCGCCGAGGGGGACGAGCCTGGCCTTCACCGTTCGGCGACGGGCGCCTGTCCCGCTCGGCACGACCACCTGCAACGGCTCGCCCCCGCGCTCCGGCCACAGGGCCACCGCCCCGGCTCCGGGTGGGTCGGAGGGGACGAAAGTTGCCTCCATCCCCTCGTTCAGCACGCCGCCGCAGGCTACCGGCCCCCTGCACCCTGCAGAGTCGGCCGCCGCTGCGCCGCTCAGGCCCCTGGTGCCGCCTCGGTCAGGAGCTCGACCACGGGGATCTGCCGGTTGGTCTTCTTCTCGTAGCCGGCATAGCCCTTGTAGGTGCGGGTGACCACGGGCCACACCTCAGCCCGCTCCTCGGGGCTGAGGACCCTGGCCACCATCGTCTCGGTGCGGCCGTCTCGCCGCACCGCCACCTCCGGGTTGGCCACCAGGTTCAGGTACCAGGCCGGGTGGCGGTCGTCACCCCCCTTGCTGGCCACGATGTAGGTGTGGCCCCCGTCCTGGATGAGGGTGAGTGGCGTGGCCCGGGGCTTGCCGGTCTTGCGGCCGGTGGTGGTGACCACGACCACCGGCATGCTGCCCAGCGACCCGCCCACCCGACCGCCGCTGAGCCTGATGACCAACGGGTGCACCACCTTGGCCACCTTGAACAGCTCGTCCTTCAGGTTGATCGCCATCGGCCCATCCTCACCCGGTTCCGGCGGCTCCGCACGGGGAAGGCGACGGCCTCACCCTTCAGTGGCCGCCCGTCCTGCCGAGTGAAACGACGTGGCCCGGCCCTCGCTCTCGACCCGGGTGGTGGCCCGCGTCGTCGCGGTTGCCGGCGGGGCTGTGGGCACCGTGGTCCTGGCGGGCATGATCCTGGGAGATGCCGTGCGTGGCCGCCCTGCGCCGCCACCCCCTCGGAACACCTGAGCCCTGTCGCCGGTTGCCTCGGGAGCAGTCCGCCGATCCCGCAGAGGGGAGCCCAGATGGCCATCCAGCGCCTTAACCACGCCGTGCTCTACGTCTCTGACGTCGCCCGCAGCGTTGCCTTCTACACCGACGTCCTCGGCTTCCGCACGAAGGTCGACCTGGGCAAGGCCGCCTTCCTCCAGGCGGCGGAGAGCACCAACGACCACGACCTCGGGCTGTTCGAGCTGGGCGCCGCCGCCGGTCCGTCCCAGGCCGGGCGCACGACCGTCGGTCTGTACCACCTGGCCTGGGAGGTGGACACCCTGGCCGAGCTCGAGCGCATCGCCGGCGTCCTGTCCCGGGTCGGCGCCCTGATCGGTGCCACCGACCACACCACCACCAAGGCCCTCTACGCCAAGGACCCCGACGGCATTCAGTTCGAGGTCTGCTGGCTGGTGCCCGCCGACCTGCTGTCGACGATCGATCCGGCGGATGGCACGAAGCTCCGCCCCCTCGACCTGCCCAAGGAGATCGCCCGCTACGGCGCCGACACCCGGGGCGGCCTGGGCCTGTCCATCCCGGCCTGATCTGGTGAAACCGGTTTTGGGCGCCCAGGTGGCGGCGTAGCGTTCCGGTAGTGACCGCTCCGGCGCCGCCGACCTCGGCGACGGCGGGCCGGGAGCACCGCCTGGGAGTTGCCTCCGGGCTGGCCGCCTACCTCATGTGGGGCGTCTTCCCGCTCGTGTTCCGTCTCCTGCGCTCGGTGTCGCCGATCGAGATCCTCCTCCACCGGGTCGTGTGGTCCTTCGCCGTGGTCACCCTCCTGCTGATGGTGCAGCGCCACGGCGGCTGGGTGGCCGCGTTGCGGGGGGACGTCCGCCGGCTGGCACGGCTCGTGGCCGCCGGGGTGCTGGTCGCCATCAACTGGCTCGCCTACATCTGGGCGGTCAACGACGAGCGGGTGGTCGAGGCCGCCCTCGGCTACTACATCAACCCGCTGATCACGGTGGCGCTGGGCGTGCTGGTCCTCGGCGAGCGCCTGCGGCGGCTGCAGGTCATCTCCTTGGCCCTCGGTGCCTGTGCCGTGGTGGTCCTCACCCTCGCCTACGGGCGAGTCCCGTGGGTGGCCCTGCTGCTGGCCACCACCTTCGCCGGCTACGGGTACCTCAAGAAGTCGGCTGGCATCGGCGCCGCCCCGTCGCTGGCCGTGGAGACGGCCGCCCTCCTCCCCGTCGCCCTCGTGGGCCTCGTCCTGCTCGAGGCCCGGGGGGACGCCGCCTTCCTCCACGGCTCAGCCGCCCGGGATGCGCTGCTCGTCGGGCTGGGCGTCATCACGGCGCTGCCGCTCCTGGCCTTCGGCGCCGCCGCCAGCCGGATCCCCCTGTCCCTCCTGGGCCTGCTGCAGTACCTCACCCCCACCCTGCAGCTGCTGTGCGGTGTGGTCATCCTCGGGGAGCCCCTGCCGCCCCAGAGGCTGGTCGGCTTCGTCCTGGTCTGGGCGGCCCTGGTGGCCCTCACCGTCGACGCCCTCCGCTCGACCGACGGGGCTCTCCGACGTCGCGCCGCGGAGGGCGCCGCCGCTGACCAGGCGGTCGCCCTCGGGGCCGACGGCGTGGTCTGACCGGGGCCGCTCCTCCCGGCTCCGGCACCGTCCTCGGCCTCAGGCGCTGCTCCCCAGGGTGGCGGTGGCCTCCTAGCATTGAACCATGAGGCGACTGGGCGCGGTTCGTCGGGCCGCGGTCCTTCTCGCCGTCGCCATCGCCGTCCTCGGGCTCTCGGGCTGCTTCAACGCGAGTCAGGACGTGCGCGTGCGCGCCAACGGCTCCGGATCGGTCACGATCCACGCCGAGGTCAACAAGAAGGCCTTGGCCGCCATCCTCAAGAGCTCTCATGGCGCTGGCGGCCTGGGCGGGGCCGCTGCGCTCACGCCGTTCAGGTCGGTCGACCGGACCTTCCCCGACGGCACCAAGGTCCGGGCTGTCGACAGGGCCGACCGGTCGACCCTCGATGCGTCCTTCGACTTCAGCGGTCCCGACGAGTACAAGCAGAAGCTGAGACAGGTCAACGCAGCGCTGGTCTCCTCGGCCCCGGCCGCAGTGCCCGACGACGGCTCCATCCAGATCCGCCGCACCGGCGACCGCATGGAGGTGGCGCTCGACTTCGGCTCCTTCACCGAAGGAGCCGGTGACCTCGACCTCGCTTCGTTGAGCAGGGCGGTCGATCCCGCCGACCTGCCCACGGTCGTCGTCACCATCACGATGCCGGGCTCGATCCTGACGACCAACGGCAGGACGCAGGGGCGCACCGCCACCTGGGACCTGCTCAGTCGAGGTTCCCCGACCACGCTGACCGCCTCCTCCACCGTGGCCGATCCCGGCCCGCCCCTGTGGCCGGTGCTGCTCGGTGGAGGGGTGATCCTCCTGGTGCTCGGGGTGAGCGGCACGTTTTTCTTCAGCCAGCGCAAGCACGCGGCCCGGTTCCACGAGCAGGGGGCACCGGAGGCTGGCGGAGCGTGGGCGCCCACCGGGCGGGCCGGGACGGAAGCGTTCTTTCCTCCTCTGCCGGGACCACCCCCCCGAGAGGCCACGGCCTGGCCCGTGCCACCCCCAGCGGCTCCGAACCCGCCCCCTCCGCCCAGGCCGGCGGCGAGCTGGCCCACCCCGGAGCCGGCTGCGTCGGCCACCGAGCCGTCAGTACCGTCGGAGCCCCAGCCGGTGCAGTCCCCACCTCCGGCGTCGGGGCCAGCCGCGCCTGCCGCCGCCGGGCCCGGGGCGGCCCCGGTCCACCACGGGCCCCGCCCGCCGGGCGGCTCGACCGACCAGTCGGAGGCCACTGCCCCCGTCCCGCAGGCGGCCGACGCCGAGCCCGAGCAGCGGCGACCCGAGCCGCTCCCGTGGCGGGTTGCCGGACCGGCGCCTGCGTCGGACCCGACCACACCCGACCCGGTGGTTCGGCCGCCGGCGCCGGCCGCCGGCACGACGATGTCGCTCCCCGAACCGGGCTGGTACGCCGACCCGGCGGGAGGGAGCGGGCTGCGCTTCTGGGACGGGCTTCACTGGACTCAGCACACGACCTGACCGCCGGGGCCTGCTCCTGACCCAGGCCCAGAGCGGGACGTCGACGTCGCGCACCTCGACGTCGATGATCTCGGCTGCGCTCGCCTCGACATGGCTGGAGCGATGATGCCCGAGCTCGCCGTGCCGCAGCAGGTACGAGGTCCGGGGCCAGGTCGCTACGACTCCCCGGAGGTGCCCGGGGGGGTGGCGGAATCCGGTGTCGGCGTCGGCGTCGGCGTCGGCGTCGGCGTCTGGGTCAGGCGGCAGGGGCGACCGTGGCGGTCCGGGTGGCGATGAAGACGTGGGTGGTCCACACCCGGCCGTCGAGGATGACCTGGCCGATGCCGACCCGGTTGTACTCGGGCTTGAGGAGGTTCGCCCGGTGCCCGGAGGAGTTGAGGAAGGCCTGGAAGAGGGTGGCTTCGCTGCCGCCGTAGCCGACGTTCTCGCCGATGCTGTACCACGAGGTGGTCACCTGGGTCTTGTAGCTCGGGTTGTGGGACAGGGTCCCAGACGCCGCCATCTTCTGGGTCCAGCTCTGGGCGACCTGGCTGGCCTGGACGTCCTCGGCGAGCCGGATCCGCCCGTTGGCGGCCCGGAAGTCATTGATGCGAGTGAGCCAGGTGCCCGGAGCGGCGTTGGCCGATCCGGCGCTGAAGCCGGCCAGCAGCAGCGATCCGACGACGGCGGTGGCGAGGAGGGCAAGCAGGCGGCGCATGCCAACCTTCTTCGGCAGGCGTGCCCATGAAACTTGATGGCCCTTCTGGGCCAATCTGCGCGTGGCCCGAACGGGTGGGGCCCGACAGGACCAGCCCGCCGCTGACCCTCGGGTCTGCCCGGTTCTGGTCTCTCCAGGGACCAGATGTGGGCAGACTGCGACTCGCGCCGTGAGGCGAGCGGCGTCTAGCTCGTCGCCGGCATGTGGGCCGAGGGCACGGTCTCCCCAGCCGGTGCCGGCCCGGGCGGGGTGCCGTCGCCGAAGGGGCGACCGCCCAGCCCCTCACGGCCGTGCGAGGTGACCCAACCCGACAGGTCGGGGCCGCTGGGCACGATGCCGGTGGGGTTGATGTCCCGGTGGACCTCGTAGTAGTGGCGCTTGATGTGCTCGAAGTCGGTGGTGTCGCCGAAGCCGGGTGTCTGGAACAGGTCGCGGGCGTACGCCCACAACACCGGCATCTCGCTCAGCTTGTCCCGGTTGCACTTGAAGTGGCCGTGGTAGACGGCGTCGAAGCGGGCCAGGGTCGTGAACAGGCGGACGTCGGCCTCGGTGATCGTGTCGCCCACCAGGTAGCGCTGGCCCTCGAGGCGCTGCGACAGCCAGTCGAGGCGGTCGAACAGCCGGGCGTAGGCCTTCTCGTAGCTGGCCTGGCTGCCGGCGAACCCGCAGCGGTACACGCCGTTGTTGACGTCTTTGAAGACGACCTCGGCCACCTGGTCGATCTCGTCCCGCTTTTCCTCCGGATAGAGGTCCGGCGCCCCCGGGCGGTGGTGCTCCCGCCACTCGGTAGCCAGGTCGAGGGTGATCTGGGGGTAGTCGTTGGTGACCACCTTGCCGGTGGGGACGTCGACGATGGCCGGGACGGTGATCCCCTTGGCATAGCCGGGGTCCCGGGCGAGGAACGCCTCCTGCAGCCGCTCGATGCCGAGGACCGGGTCCCGCCCGCCGGGATCGAGGTCGAACTGCCAGCTGCGCTCGTCGTGGGTGGGCCCGGCGACGCCCATCGAGAGCACTGGCTCCAGCCCCAGCAGGCGCCGCACGATGATCGCCCGGTTCGCCCAGGGGCACGCCCGGGCCACCACCAGCCGGTACCGGCCCGGCTCCACCGGGAACCCATCGCGCCCGTCGGCCGTGATCCTCGTCTCGATGTAGTCGGCGTCCCGCTCGAAGTCGCCGCCGCTCACGTAGCCGCCGCCGCCCGTGTCGTCGCTCATCTCACCTCTGTACCACCTGGCTGTGGATCCCATCGGACGGGCTCGGCGAACTCTGACCTCGTGAAACCAACGATCCGGCACGATGGGACCGTGGCCGAACGGATGCTGTGGGCAGCCAAGGTCGTGATCGAGGCCACCGACGACCGGGCCGGAGCCGCCGGCGAGGCGATGGCGCGCCCCCGGTTCGCCGACCACGCCGCCGCCTGTTCCGTGCCGTGGACGACGAGGTGGGGCCGGGCGCGAGGCGTGGCCGGGATCGGTCCACGAGGACCGACGCTGGCCTCCCGGGCGGACGAGGGTCACGCGTGACCGAGGCCGCCCAGGGCATCGCCGCAGCTGCCGTCGGCCAGCTCTGCTGGCGGGCCCGGCGGGGCTACGGGCCATTCCTCACCTTCGATCTCGGCGGCCGGGTCGTGAGCGGAGGCCGGGAGTTCGGCGCGTGGCACCTCTGGGTGCAGTCGTGCGACTGGAGGCTCCTGGGCGCCGAAGGGCTCCTGGCCGTCGCTGACGACGACGACGCCACCATCGACCGGGCCGTCGGATCCTTCGCCGGGAAGCACCTCACGGACGTCGCCGTGGACCCGACCTCGCTCGACGCGACCTTCGCCTTCGAGGGCGACCTGTCCCTGGAGATCGGGCCAGACGCCGATGGCGAGCCCGGTGATCGGTGGCTCCTCTTCACTCCGGACGAGCGTGTTCTCGTCATCGATGGGGCCACGTGGTCCTACGGGGTACAGCACGAAGCGTGACCTCTCGGCGCGTCGCATTGCGGTCAGCCCGTGACGACGGCCTGGATCTCCTGGATCGGAGGGTGAGGCGGCCGTCGGTCTCGACGCTGTCGGGGAGGCTGCCGCTCTCCCCGCCGCCGGACCAGTTGGCTGACCAGCGCTGGGTGATCGTGATGGTGGCGGTGCCCCGTTCGATGTACTGGTGGCGCAGGGTCCCGTTCGGGTAGGGGCCGCCCTGGTCGGGATGGCGCCGGGTGACTGCGCTTCCGGTGCGGCTCCCGTCGGGACGGGGGTCACCCCAGGTGACGTCGTAGATGCTCGAGATGTCGAAGTGGATGGCGTGGCCGAGGGCGGGCACATCGACGACCAGTGTCTGCGGGCCCCCGATGGTGAGGAACGTGTCGAGGCCGGTGATCCCGATGGTCGGCTGCGTCTTGCCGGTGGGCGAGGGGAGCCTGATGATGTAGAGCCAGGCGTAGTAGGCGGCCTCGAGAGGCGTGGGGGGAGGGGGCGCGGCCGGCGCAGGCTGTCCAGGCACGTTGGGACAAAGGGCGATCCCCCCGATCCCGGGCTCCCCGAACCGTCCGGCGCCGAGCGGCGGAACGATCCCTGAGGTGCGACACGTGGTGGCGCCGATGCTCCGCACCATGGAGATGGAGGGCCGATGGCCGGGCCCGGCCACGACCCTCCCGGAGGAACCAGCTCCGACCCGTGCGGACGTGAGGGCGTCGCTGGCCGCCTTGTTGGCAGGCTTCCCTCTTGCTCCCGAATCGGTGATCGACCCGGGGCCGGGGGTCGGGGCTCCTTCGGCCGGATGCCCAACGAGGGAGACCATCAGAGCGATGATGATTCCAACACCTACTTTCACGGGCAAACCTCGCTCAGGTTCTTCCCGGGAAGGAGTGTGCCGGCAACGGTTTGGACCCACAGGCCTGGATTTATGCGTTGCGTGTCAGCCGTAGGTTCAAGGTCGCGTTGGAGAACCACTCCGATGTCGTGGAGGACATCAACGGGAGTTCGATAGCGGGGTCGCGAGTCGGAGTCAGCAAAGAGGGCGATGCAGTCCCGCTTGCTAGCGACGATCCTCTTGACGGTCTTGCGTGGTTGGACCCGGCGGATTTCGCCAGGTGCTCAGCCCGAGCGAAGGTCGGTCGCCCTGGCAGACCGTGCGTCCTCCAGGGCTTGGCCGTAGAAG
>JBKJUI010000428.1:0-8011 GCA_046590775.1 Acidimicrobiales bacterium | reverse complement strand
CCTGGTCGTCGGCGATCAGGACCCGGATCGGCGTGGTGGGGGCGGTGGCGGTTGGACTGTCGCTCACGTCCGGGTGAGCATACGGGGGGCCGAGGCGGTCACGCGATCGCTGTGGCCGGCTCAGGAACGACCGCCCTGAGGAGGACACCCCATGTTCTACATCGGCCTGGACCAGGCCAGCGAGACCACGACCTCGGGTCGCAGGACTCGTGGGACAGGAACCAAAGCCAGATCCTTGAGGACGTCGAAGGGCTGGCCGCCCGGTTCCTGGGCGGGGCGGCGGCCGGCAGGGACCGCTGCTCCCTCCCCGCCCTGTACGGGAAGGACCTGCGGGCCATCGTCGCGCTTCGGGTCAGTGGCTGCTCACCGACCTGAGTTTCGAGGCGGCCAGCCGAGCGCGGAGGTCCAGCGGCCGAACCGAGTGTTCAGCATGCTCCTACGCTCGGCGGGTGCGATCGAACCAGCTGTGTCGTCCGAAGCTTCGCGTCGCCATCGCAGGCCTGGTCGTCGCCCTGAGCGCGTGCTCGCCCGACGGCCCGCCGCCCCGCACCGACGTCCCCGAGCCGGCCGTGTCGCCCGTGCCGTCGGAGGCCCCCGCCGGTCGGGTGGTGCCGCTCGCCGGCCAGCCCGAGGGTCTGGTGGTCGACGGCCCCACCCGCACCATCGCCGCCGGCGTCCGCAACCCAGACGGCCTAGCCCTGATCGACGTCGACACCGGCGTCGAGCGCGCCCGCCGCCCCTTCGCCGGATCGCCCCGCCACCTCCAGCTGGCCCGCCCAGGGGGACCGGTCTTGGTGCCAGCCGAGGGCACCGACCGGCTGTATCAGGTGGCGCTGCCCGACGGTGCGCTGGTCGGCGATGTCGGGGTCGGCCGCCAGCCCCACGACGCCACCACCGCCGGCAGCCGCACCTTCGTGGGCGACGAGCTGGCCGACCAGGTCTCGGTGGTCGAGGGCGACCGGCGGGTGCAGCAGCTGCCGGCACCCGTCATGCCCGGCGGCGTCGCCGCCGCCCTCGACGGCTCGGTGGTGGTGGCCGTCGGGGTTCGGGGCCGGGAGATGGAGGCCTATCGGCCGGACGGCACCTCGCTCGGCCGCACCCGCTGCGGCGTCGGTCCCACCCACGTGCGGGCCGGGCCGGACGGCCGCTTCTACGTGGCCGACACCCAGGGCGAGGCGCTCCTGGCGTTCGAGGTCGGCCCGGACGGACCCCGGCAGGTGGCCAAGGTGGCAGCCGAGGGCGCCCCCTACGGCCTGGCCATCGACGCCACCCGCCGCATCGCCTACGTCACACTGACCGCCACCAACCGGGTCCAGGCCTTCCGCCTCGACGGCACAACGCCAAAGGCCGACCGGTCCTGGCCCACCCTGCGCCAGCCCAACGACGTGGGCGTCGACCCCTCCACCGGCCGCATCGTTGTGGCCGGCGCCACCGACAGCGCCCTCCAGCTCATCGACCCCTGAGAGCGCGGCAGCTCAGCCGATCGGCCTCAGGCGACCGTGAGGTCCTCGACACCGCTCACATCGGCAGCGCGTCGCAGAGCTGGCTTCGAGCGATCTCCGGGAAGCCCTGCAAACATGTTCAGCGAGGGCGAGCGGGCGGACCGTCGTGACCCCTCACCAGTCGGCTGGCGCCTGGAGGCGGAACTCCGGATCGCCGTAGCACTGGTAGGCGGCCCAGGTCAGCGAGTCGGATGCCTGGCGGACCACCTCGCGGGTTCGGCGGACCGCCTCGCCGAGGCCGCGGCCTTCGTGCACGGCGAGCTCGTAGAACGTGGTGGCGAACAGAGCCGCATCGTCATCATCGACGGCCCACCCCGAGGCGATCACGGCTCGGACGCCCACGTCCATCAGGCTGCGGGCCACGCTCGCCGCCAGGAGGTTGGCCTTCCGGTCCGGGTCGGCGCCAGCGTGGCCGGCCAGGTCGCCCATGCGACCGCTGTGGCAGCAGTTGAGGAAGACGAGCTCGGGCACCACGGGCAGCTGGCTGACGGTGAGCGCGGTCAGGAACTGGTCCTGGGGGCCGATGACCACGCCCGAGCGCACCGGATCGGCAGGGTTGTACATGCCGTGGGCGGCGATGTGGATGATGCGGTACTCGTGGCGGTAGAGGGCGTTGACGATGTGCAGCCAGCTCTGGGCGTCGTTGACGTCCGGCAGGTTGGTCGCCTCCGGGATCTCGTCGGCCCAGATGAGGGCGTGGACGGTGTGCTGGATGGCATCGGGCGCACTGGGCCTCTCCCCGGCGAAGAAGTCGGCGACCTTCTGAGCTTCGGTCGCCGCCCCGGGCAGGTCGGCCCCGTGCGTGCCGGCGGGCGGGTTCCCGATCACGAGGACGTGGCGGCCGCTGGCCGGGCGAACCCCGAAGCGGGCCATCCGGGTCTCCGGCTCGGCGAACTGGCGCAGGACGCCGGTGCGAGACGCCAATGGCTTGTTGCCGCCCTTGTAGCGGGGGGCCAGCGCCTCCCACGGGTAGCACGACGTGTCCGCGTCGAGCAGGAGGTGGAGGTTGTCGGCGTTCAGCAGCTCGTACTTCAGCTCGCCCGGCACCAACAGCTCGTAGAGGGTGTTGCAGATCTGCTCGTCGGGCCGAGCCTGACCGATGGCGCGGGCGATGAGGTCGTTGACGAGCGACATCTCGATCTGCTGCACCAGCCGGTCGGCGCGGGCCCTGCGGCCCATGGACGTGAACTCGATGAAGCGGCAGCCGGCCGGGGCCCCAGTCGGCGGGGTGAGGCTCCGGATGTCGACGCGCATCCAGGCGTGGTCGTTGTAGGCGTCCTGCGGCTGGCCGGGAAGCCCGCCCAGCGCCTCACCCCCGGTGACGGCGTCGGCGATCTGGACGGCGATCTCGGCATCCTGGCGCGCCGGGGTAACCGCGCCGTCTGCCACCTGCACGTCGGCCACCTGCACGTCGACCTCGGTGCCACGGGGGGCCTGCAGGGTGGCGAGTGACGTGACGGCCCGTTGGGCGGCGTGGGCCCGTTCCTCGTAGCGCTCGATGATCTCGAGGGACCCGATCCGGACCTTCGACCACAGGCGCGGGGTGGACCGGAGCAGCTGAATGGCGACTACCACGCCCTCGATCAACGCCGCCGCCGACGCCGAGATGGTCATCCCGTCGAGGGGGTTGGTGCCCACCAGGACGGTGGAGATGCCAACTGTCGCTGGGCCGCTCCCTCCATCCGGCACCTCCTCGGCGGCAGCCAGCGCCCGCAGCAGGGTGGCCTGGGTCATGGCCCGGGTGACCTCGCCGGTCGTCACCTCACCAGCCGGGCCCAGCCCGAGGATCAGGGCCCCCGGCGGGCGGACCTCGGGCAGCGGGCCCACCAGGACGGCGCTCCCCTCCTGCTCGGCGTACATGCCGAGGAGGAGGCGATCGCCCAGCAGCCCCCGCATCCGGTCGTTCAGGAAGCCTTCGGCGCCCGTGAGGGGCATGCCCTGGTAGTGCCCGACGGCGACCGGATCGGCGGCGAACTCGAGCGAGCCATGCACGACCTGCACCTGCAGCACGGGGGTCTCGGGGGTGGCGGCCGCGGCATGCGGGGTGGGCACCTGCTCGCCCGCGTCTCCGGCGATGCTCCCGGTGACGTCAGATGGCAAAGGCCTGTGCCTTTTCGAAGACCCGGTCCGGCTGGCCGACCACGAAGTAGTTCGGCGTCTGGTCCGACGGCATCTTCTGGACGATGCGGGTCCGGAGGAGCTTCAGCGATCCTCCGAAGGCGCCGCCGGCCCACTCCCCCTTGAGCTTCTCGGTGAACCGCCCGTTTCCGTCGCCGTCGGCGCTCGTCTGGTTGTCCATGCACCCCGAGATGAGGATGACCGACGCGGCGATGGTGACGCGGTCGCGGGCCGGGTAGGCGTTCTGCACCTCGTCGTACTCGCCGGCACGGTCTTTGTACAGGCGCTCGAGGTTGTCCCGCCCGAGGAACCGGCCCACCGTGCCGATGTCGCGGGTGACGGTCCCAGAGTGGCAGCTGTCAGAGATGACGACGATCCGCACGCCCTCACGGAACCCTCCCAGGAGGGCGTAGATCTCGTCGTCGATCAGCATCCGGTCGAACAGGCACCACGTCTCGTCCTTGGCGTCGCCCGCCCCGCCCAGCTCGTCGGAGCCCTCGTCGCCGTTGGTGTCGGGCACCTGCCCCCCGTGGCCGGCATAGGTCATCAGGAAGGTGTCGCCCGCCTCGAGGGAAGCGGACGCCTCGTTGATCGCCGCCTTCACCGCGGAGACGGTCGCCTTGTCGTCGGGCAGGCTGATCCTCGGGTCGTACCCCTGCGACTCGGCCAGGGCCCCCATGTCCCGAGCGTCGTTGAGGCAGCCGCCCAAGGCGCCGTCGCTGCCGTAGTGGGCCGGATCTATCCGGTTCAGACCGATGTGCAGCGACCTACCTCGTGCCATTGCTACCGCCTCCTCTGTGATTTGGCGTGCGACCTCGTGGTCGCTGGCCGCCTGGCGCGGACCCTAGCCGCGGGCTCCGGCGGCGGCATGGAGATGCCGCCGCCCGGCTGCTTCTCGGCCCACGAGAGCCGCTCGTCGACAGCTCGATCGCGTCTGGGCGCCGGGCGAGGTAGGCGACGACTGCGTCGAGCTTCGAGACATCGCGACCGGGCGTCAATGCGGGTGATCTGCGTGCAGCAGGGTGCTTCAGGGAGCTTCGAGGCCACGCCATGGGGATCATCGTCTGCGCCGCCATCTTCGTCGCTGTCTTGGTCCTCGACGGCGACGGCTCTAGCGCAGGTCGAAGACGAGGCTCTGCAGGCCCTTGCTGAGTGATTGGGTCTCGACCGGGTGGAGCTCCTTCGACGCGAGCTCGGAGAAGAGGTGCTCGCCATCTCCCACCACCGTGGGCGCCACGATGAGGTGGAGGCGGTCGACCAGGTCGCTCTGCGCCATCCATCGGACCAATGTGAGGCTTCCCCAGGTGCCGATGGTGCCGCTCCGCTCATTGCGAAGCTTCCGAAGCTCTTCTGCGGCGTCGGCCCGGCGGACGATGCGGGTGTTGTTCCAGGTGGCCTCGGCGAGCGAGTCGGAGATCACCACCTTCTCCACCTCGTTGATGAACGACGCGTACTGGTCGTCCTTCCCCTCGTTCGTCCAGTGCTGCGACCACTCGTCGTATTGCTTCCGCCCGATCACGAAGACCTCGTGCGACTGGTCGAGGCGCTCGATCACCTCCCCGAGGTCATCGCCTCCGAGGTCCGGCCCCGCGAAGGTCTCTGGTGACGAGATGACCCCGTCGAGCGACATGAAGTAGGTGGCGATGATGGTTCCCATGCCACGAAGGACGACTCCGAGGGTCGGAACTCATCGCTCGACGGACCCACCTGGTGAGGAGCCTTTTCGGGCACGACCCGGCCTGGCTATGGGCCCGATGCCCGCCGTCGCTACCCCGGGCGGACGCGCCACTCTTTGAAGTCCTCGTCCACGCGGTCGGCCATCACCTTGGCGCTGCGCTCGCCAGCCCGGTCGCTGGCTGCGGCTGCGCCAGTCGGACCGGATCGCGTCCAGGCTGCCGGCCCGGCCGGCGTGGACGTTGACCAGCTCGCGGCCCATGGCGGCCAGCATCTCCAGGCGGTCGGTGGCCTCGAGCAGCTTGTCGAGCTCGATCTTGGTGCAGTCCGGGGCCAGGCGCCGCACGACCCACGCGCCCCGGAAGCGAGGCGGACGAGGTCGTGGGTGTACGGGAGCAGGCACGCCTCGTCGAAGTCGTTCACCCCCCAAGATGTACAAGTACGTGAAGATCGTCGGCACGATCACCCCCGCGTCCGTCCTCCCCGGCGTCGCCTCCCGCTACGTCCCCACCGAGCTCTGACCCGAGGGCGGCCTGCGCCGGTCGCCTCGGCCCTTTGGCGTCCCGGCGGCGGAGGATTCGGGCAAGCGATCCGGCAGCGGCCGCAGGATGAGGTAGCCCACCAGCGCGGCCCCGGCCAGGACGATCACGGCCACCCGGCTGGCGTCGAATGTCGAGAGGCCTCCAAGCTCAGTCATCGCCAGGATCGTTCCCCCCCACAGCACGAGCGGCCCGAAGCCGCTCGAGAGCTTGCCGACGAGGGCGTACAGGGCGAAGTCCTCGCCCCGCCGCTCCAGCGGCACCAGCCGCAACAGGAACACACGGTCGACAGCGGAGAGCGACCCGAGGGCGATGCCGACCATCGGGCCGACCACCCAGAGCAGAGCGCTTGATCCGCTGCCAGCACAGGCGACGAGCGTCACGATCGTGATCCCTAGCGTGCTCAGCACGACCCGTCGCGGTCCGATCCTCTCCGCCAACAGGCCGGCACCGATCGCGCCGGCGATGGCGGCGACCGTGGCGACGGCGAGAAGCAGGTCGATCTGGGGCCCCTTGAAGTCACCGGTACGCCGTGCGTAGACGGTCATGAACTGGATGACGGTGGCGATCGCATCGACGTAGAAGAACCGTGCGAGGAGGAGGCGGCCGTGCGGCTCGCAGCGGGCGCGCCGCAACGATGCCATGAGCTGAGCGAAAGGGTCGGCCTGCGTGCGATCCCCAGGCGGCTGGCGGTGCTCGTGGACCAGGACGAAGAGCGGCACGGCAAACGCTCCGAAGAGCGCCGCCGCCGGCAGGAACGCCCGCTGCGCGTGGCCGTCCGTGGCTATGCGACCGATGAGCAGAAGGACCGTCAAAGCCCCGAGATAGCCGACGGCGACGCCGATCCCCGAGACCCGGGAGCGGGCGGCATCGGGGGCAACGGTGCCCAGCAGCGGATGGTATTGGGAGTCTGCGACGCTGAAGGCGTAGGTCGCCAGCCCTCCAATGACGAGGGCGAGCAGGACGGACCCGACGACACCGAGCAGGCCTGTGGCGGCCACGGACAGCAGGGTGAACACGATGAGGATGGGCTTGTGGCGCCCTCGCCGGTCGGCGCGTGCCCCGATCAAGGGCAGCGACACGACCAGCGCCGCCGACACGGTGGCCACCATGAGGCCAACGTAGATGTCCGGCTGGCCCCGCTCCTCGATGATCCAGTCGTTGAAGTAGCGGGTGACGACCACATAGGAGAAGATGGTGTTGGCGAAGTCGTAGAGCACCCAACCGATCACCGGGGCGCTAGCCAGCCGCCACACCTGCGTCCCCCGCACCACCGGAGGCTACTGCCGTTCCCGAGCCGGCCCCGAGGGCTCCTGGCTGCCCCTGGTCACGGATCTCGGCCAATCTACGGAGCCAGGATCGTCAGCGGCACCTCAGGGGCGAGGTAGCCGGGCGCACCCTCGTTGTGGCCGATGCCCACCCGGACGGCGTACCGACCCGGCGGGAGGGCCGACCCCGGCTCGCCGTCACATCGGCTGGTGCCGACGACCACGTCGATCTTGTCGCTCTGCCCGTTGCGGAGCGTGAGGTTGTATCCGGTGCCGGCGACGGCGCCGCTGTAGGTCCCAACCACGGTCCTGGTGCCAGGCAGGACGATCTCGGCCATGAGCGGCTGGCCTGGCTCCATCTCGAAGAGCGTCGGCGAGTCGTTCCGGATGGCCAGCTCGCCACCGAGCCCCTCGGTGGGCTTGATCGAGCTCCGGTCGAGGCGCAGGTTCAGGCTGAGGCCGGGTGGCAGCGCGTCCGAACCGGGCAAGTCGTCGCACCTGCGGCTGGTGCCTGGGCCGCCGCAGTAGACCGCCTCCCCGATCTCGATCTCGACGATGTCACCGAAGCGGGCGAGCACCCGAGAGGCCAGCGTCTCCCGCCCGGGAAGGAGGTCCACCATGACGGAGTTGGCGCCGTTCCCCACGCTGGAGAAGTTGTCCACGACCATGGCCTCGACCTGCGGCCGCACGGCGATGATCTGCTTCTGGGTGTACTTCCCCGCCCTCGTCGGGCAGGACGTTCGCCGCGCACCGGCCGGGGTCGTCGTGGATGGAGACGTCGGGACTGTCGTCGTTGTGGTCGTCGGGACGGGGCTAGCCGCGATCGTCGAGGTGGACGACTCCAGTGGTGCCTCCGCCGGGAGAGGCCCAGACGCGACGATCCGCGCCGCGTCGCTGCCCGAGCCGCAGG
>JBKJUI010000450.1:0-25442 GCA_046590775.1 Acidimicrobiales bacterium | reverse complement strand
GCCGCCCGGTCTCCGGCGTCGGCCAGGGCGGTGCGGGCGGCGTCGAGGGCGCGGGTGGTCGCCTCCTCGGCCCGCGCCGCTTCGTCCTGGTCGGTCCTGGCCGCGGCCAGCGCCCCGGCCACGTCGGCCACCGCCGCCGGCGCCTGCACGGCGGCCAGACGACGGGCCCGGGCCTCGGCCTCGTCGGCGGCGGCCAGGAGGCGACGCTGCTCGTCGACTGCCGCCTCGACGGCGGGCTCGGCCTCGGCCACCCTGCCGGCCAGGTCGGCCAGGACCTCCACCCGTCGGCGGGCGGCGGCGACCGCCTCGTCGGTGGCGGCGGCCAGGTCGCCGAGCCTGGCGCCGAGGACGCTGGCCTCGTGGTCGGCCTGCCGCTGCTGGACGACGGCGAGACCGCGAACCCGGTCGTAGACGCTGAGGCCCAGCAGGCCGATGAGCACCTCCTGGCGGACGGCCGGCTTGTCGTGGAGGAACCGCGCGAACTCGCCCTGGGGCAGGACCACGCACTTGGTGAAGTCGTCGAAGCTGAGGCCCAGGAGCTGCTCGACCTCCCGCGACACCGACTTGGCGTCGGACGCCAGGACCTCCTCGCCCCGCTCGAGCCGGGCGTCGCGCGTGGTCGCCCCCTTCGGCGTCCGCTTCACCACGCGCACGGCGCTGTAGGTGACGCCGGCCACCGAGAAGTCGAGCCGCACCCTGGCCTCGCCCCGCCGGGCGTGGATCGCCGGGGCCACCAGCGCCGGGTTCTCGTAGCGGGCCACCGACCCGTAGAGGGCGAAGGCGATGGCGTCGAGCACCGTGCTCTTCCCTGCGCCGGTGGGGCCGACGAGGGCGAAGAGGTCGACACCGTCGAAGTCGACGACGGTGGGCTCGGGGAAGGCTCCGAAGCCGGCCAGCTCGAGCCGCTGGGGCCGCATCAGCCCGTGGCCTCCTCATGCAGCTCGGCGAAGAGCGGGACGACACCGTCGGTCTCGAGGTTGTTCGCCTCGCAGTAGGCGGTGACCAGCTCGACCGGCGTGAGGCCCTCGGGGCGCCGGGCACGGCGGACCGTGCCGGCGTCGACCGGTGCCTCGACCGCCACCTCGACCACGTGCTCGAACAGGGCCCGCACCTCATCGGCCAGGCCTGGGCGGGCCCGTTCGCGCACGACGGCCCGGATGTGGGCGTCGCCCGTGGTGCCGGCCACCGAAGCCAGCTCCGCCACTGTGCCGGAGACGACCCGCAGCGCCCGGCCCGCTGAGAGCGGTACCTCGGTCACCCTGGCAGGCACCCCGGCCCCGACCTCGACCAGCGCCACCGACTTGGCCTCACCCGCCTCGCCGAAGTCGAGCTGCAGCGGCGACCCGGCGTAGCGCACGGTCGGCTGCCCGACGGCCTGCGGCCGGTGCAGGTGGCCGAGAGCCACGTAGTGGAGGTCGGGGGGAAAGGCGTGGGCGCTGACGGCGTAGCCGAGCGCGGTGTGGGCCACCCGCTCGCTCGTGCCGCTGACCCCGCCGAGGACGAAGAGGTGAGCGGCCACCATCCGCACCACGCCCGGTCGCATGGCGGAGCACAGCGCGGCGATGACCCTTCGGCAGCGGTCGTCGTAGGCGGCCACGGCCTCGGCCTCGGTGCCGGCCATCAGCAGGTCGGCCCGCACGGCGTTGCGCTGGGAGAGGAACGGGACGAGGGCGATGTCGAGGTCCTCGCCGCCCGCGGTCGTGAGTCGGACCACTCCACCGTCATCGGGCCTGGCGGGCACGGCGCCCACCACCACCCGACCCCGCTCGAAGAGAGGGGCCACCGCCTGCAGGCGGCGCTCGTTGTCGTGGTTGCCGGCGATGGCCACCACGGTGGCGCCGCTGGCCTCGAGGTCGAGCAGGGCCCGGTAGACCAGCCGCTCGCTCTCGGGGCTCGGCGAGGCGGTGTCGAACAGGTCCCCGGTCACCAGCACGACGTCGACGGCCTCCCGGCGGGCGATGCCGGCGACCTCGGCCAGCACGGCCGTGTGCTCCTCGGCCCGGCTCCTCCCCCGGATGGCGCGGCCGACGTGCCAGTCGGAGGTGTGCAGCACCTTCATCGGCCGGAGAGCACCTCGAACGGGTCGCGCCCGTCGTCAGGGGCGGCGGCGGCCTCGCCGGCCCGGGTGGCCCAGGCCGGGAACGGGAACTGCACGACGAGAGGGACGGGCAGGCCCGGCTGGCTGACGATCATGGTGCCCGGCTTGAGGATCGTGGCCCGCTGGCGCTGGATCTGGGGGAGGAAGCCGTACTCCTCCCGACCCGCCTCGGCGGCGTCGAGGCGACCGACCACCCGGATCGAGGAGTTGCCGACGATCCGGCGCTCGACCTCGCTCGCCGTCTGCTGGCAGCCGACGAGCACGATGCCGAGGCTGCGACCGCGCTCGGCCACGTCGAGCAGCACCTCCTTGATCGGGCTGGTGCCCTGCCGCGGCGCGTACTTGTTCAGCTCGTCGAGCACCAGCACCTGCCGGGGCTCGGCCCGCCCCTCCCGCTCCTTCTGCTCGAACAGCTGCCGCACGACCACGCCCACGACGAAGCGCTGGGCCCGGTCGTTGAGGTTGTGGACGTCGACGACGGTGACCTGGCCGCGGGACGGGTCGATGGCCGAGGCCGTGGCCCGGCGGATGTCGGCCCGGACCAGGTGCTTGAGGTGGGGGATGGCCGAGTAGAGCCGGCGGATGAAGGCGTTGACCGTGCCTGCCCCGATGGCCCGGCCGGCCCACTCGCTGTTGACGCCGTCCTCGGTGAGGAGGTGGTCGGCGACGGTGTGGACCAGCTGCTCGAACGTGCGGATCGCCACTCCGTCGATCGAGGCACTGCCGTCACCGAGGTCCAGGGCCTCTCGCAGGCGGACCAGCACGTTCTGGATGACGATCGTGAACTGCTGCCGGTCGTCCTCGGCGTCGGCGAACAGGAACGTCAGCAGATCCTGGGCGCAGAGCTCGGCGATGGTCCAGAAGAAAGGGACGACGCCAGCCGTGCGGGCGCTGGTGTCGACCGCGCCCGTGGGGTCGCCCCGGCGGGGCGGAGCGAAGAAGGCCACGCTGGCAAAGGCGGCGGCGGGCAGGCCGAGGGCTTCGTAGCGGGCCCGCTCGTCGTCGGAGAGCTGGGTGTTGGGCCGGTCGAGGAAGAGCAGGTCCTCGCCCTTCACGTTGAAGACCAGGGCGCGGTCGTTGTGGGAGAGCGCCCCGCCGGCGAACAGGCCGTGGAGGAGGAACAGGGCGTAGCTGGTCTTGGTCGCCACCCCACTGATCCCGGAGATGTTGACGTGGGCGCCCTTGGTGCCGTCGACGAAGTCGAGGTCGAGGTGCACGGGTTCGCCGTCGCGGCTGAGGCCGGCCGGGAGCCGGCGGGCCATGCCGTCGAAGCTCAGCGCCTGGTCGCGCTCGGCGCCGGTCGCCTTGCGGGCCACCGCCCCTGGCGTGGGCGGGACGAACACCTCGGGCTCGAAGCGGGTGGTGACGATCTTGGCGGCCTCGACGACCTGAGCCGGGCGTATCCCGGCCTCGATGTCGAACACGTCGCTCTCGTAGTTCGCCCCCTCGTGCCGGGCCCGCACCTGCTCGACCACGCCGTACACCTTGACGGTCCCGGTGCCCGGCACCTCGCGCTCGGTGGCCACCACGTCGTCGAGCTGCAGGACCGACCCCGGCTGCAGGGCCACCCAGAACTCGAGGGGGGTGCTGTCCTCGGTGCCCAGGACCCGGCCGACGTCGGTGGTGTCACTCATCCCCTCGGCACGGTACACAGGGGGCGTGACGGCAGCCGGCGACCTGGTGTTCGCCTACGGGACCCTCCGGGCCGGGCAGGCCAACAACGTGCGGCTGCTGGGCCGGCGGTCCATGCGACCCGCCGTCCTCGAGGGCTACGAGCTGCGGCTGGGCGACTGGCCCTGGGTGCGGCCGGCGCCCGGGTCCACGGTGGCCGGCGAGGTGGCGGTCGTGGAGCCGAGCCTGCTCGCCGACCTGGACGAGCTGGAGGACGTGGCCGGCGGCCTGTACCGGCGGGAGCGGTGCACCGTGCGGCGGTTGGACGGGAAGGCCGGTGAGCTGGTGGAGGCGTGGACCTACGTCGCCGGCACGGTCGCCTCCTCCGGGCAGCGGCTGGTCCCGGGCGGCGACTGGCTCGGTGCCTTCGCCTGGTACGTGAGCTACGGGTCCAACCTGTCGTCGGCCCGGTTCGGCCGCTACCTCGAGGGCTGCCGGGACCCCAGCCCCCCATGGCGCTGGGCGGCCGTGGAGGTGCCGCACCGCCTGCTCTTCGCCCGGGAGTCGTCGAGGTGGGGGGGTGGCGGGGTCGCCTTCCTCGACCCGGCCCCGACAGCCGGCGCCAGGACGCTCGCCCGGGCCTGGCTGCTGACCTGGGAGCAGTTCGCCGACGTGCTGGCCCAGGAGTGCGGGCTCCCCGTCGGGTCGGTGGAGGTCCCGGCGCTCGAAGCGGTGTGCGTGGTGGCCCGTCCCGGCCACTGGTACGGCTGCATCGTGCCCCTCGGCCGCCACCAGGGCTGGCCGATGGTGACCTTCACCGACGAGGCCGCCGCCGGCCTGGGCCTGAGCCCTCCGGGCCCGGCCTACCGGGCCGTCATCGCCGACGGCCTGGCCGAGGCGCACGGCCTGAGCCCCGAGGCGGCGGCGGCCTACATCGACCGCCACTCGGTCTGACCCCCCATCGAGTCTGCCCAGCTTTGGTCCCTGGGAGATCCCTTTCCGGGCAGACGCGGAGGAAGGAAGGCTGGGAGGGGTCAGACGCGCAGGCGGACCCGGCGGACGCGGTGGCCGGCGCCCTTCTCCAGGATGAGGTGGGCCCGCTCGCGGGTGGGAAGGATGTTCTCCCGCAGGTTCACTGCGTTGATCGACGACCAGAGTCTGAGTGCGGTGGCGACGGCCTCGTCGGGCTCGAGGGCGGCGAAGCGGTGGAAGTACGACGCAGGGTCCCGGAACACGGTGGCGCAGAGCCCGAGGAACCGCTCGACGTACCAGGCCTCGATGTCGGCCTCGTCGGCGTCGACGTAGACCGTGAAGTCGAAGAAGTCGCTGACCACGACCTCGGCCGCCACCGAGGTCGACAGCACGTTGAGACCCTCGACCACCACGATGTCGGGCGCGGCGACGACCTGGGTCCGCCCGGGGACGATGTCGTACAGCACGTGGCTGTACACCGGGGCGGCGACCTGGGCCTTCCCGGCCTTCACGTCGGCCAGGAAGCGCAGGAGGCGCCGGACGTCGTACGACTCAGGGAAGCCCTTGCGGGCCAGCAGCCCCCGCCGCTCCAGCGCGGCGTTCGGGTGGAGGAAGCCGTCGGTGGTGACGAGGTCGACCGTCGGCGTGGTCGGCCAGCGGGAGAGGAGGGCCTGCAGCAGGCGGGCCGTGGTCGACTTGCCCACGGCGACGCTGCCGGCCACCCCGATGACGAATGGCGGCCTCCGCGCCGGTCGACCGAGGAAGCGGTCGGTGGCCGCCGCCAATCCCTGGGCGGCGACGACGTGCAGGTTGAGCAGGCGGGACAGCGGAAGGTAGACGCCCTCCACCTCGGACAGCTCGAGGCGGGGGTCCAGCTGGCCCCGCAACGAGGCCAGCTCGGCCTCGTCGAGCGTCATCGGGGTCGAGGCCCGCAGCCGGCCCCACTCCTCGGCGGAGAGCTCGGTGTACCGGCTCGGCAGGTCGTCGGCCACGTCGCCGGGTCAGGCTAGGGGTGGGCGCCGCGACCGCCCTCCCGATCGTGAGGAGGCCAAGGCGGTGCTGCGCCGGGCGGTCGAGCCCGGTACCCCCGAGTCTCAGAAGCCGTCGAGGCGCAGGAACCCATCGAGGCCCCTCGCCGGCCGCCGCACCGGCGACCTCCCGCCCCCCAGACCGCTGCTAGCCGCTGGGGCGCCGGCGCCGCCAGAACCAGGCTGCTCCCGCAAGGGCAGCCCCGGTCACAACGGCAAAACCGGCCACGACGGGTAGGGCCGATCCGCCACCCTCCGGATCCTCGTCCGAGCTGATGGGCAAGGTCAACGGAGCTGGCGTCGTGGTGGACGTGTCGGCTTGCTGGGTCGTGGTGGACTCGACGACTTGATCCGTTGTCGTTGTGCCGACGATCGTGGTCGCCGGCTGGGTGGGCTGGGTCCTCGTCTGCGGGGTCTGCGTGGTGGGCGAGGTCTGCGTGGTGGGCGACGCCGGGATGACCTTCACCTTCCCCGACATGCCATTGCCCGCCGACGCCCCGTCGAACATGCAGAAGTACTGGTACGTGCCGGTTCGGGTGAAGGTGTAGGAGAACTTCGCGTTCTGCGCCACGCCGCAGTCCCTGCTGCCCGGTTCCCGGCCCTCGTCCTGGCATCGTGGGCTCGAGTCGAACAGGGCGTCGTCCGAGATCACCGTGTGGGCCTCGTTGTCCAGGTTCAACCAGGTGACGGTGCTCCCGACGGAGACCGTCACGAGCTGTGGCTCGTAGTTCGCCTGCCGGATGTTGACGGTCGTCGTGGCCGCCACGGCCGGGGATGCGGGGCCCAGGCAGAGGAGGGCGCAGCCGGCCGCGCCGGCCACGATCCTCGCCAGGCCCCTCACGGCGCCACCTCCGGTCGGCACCGTGGGCGGAAGCGAGTCCCGGTCCCGACGAACTGGCTCCACTCCGAGCGGCTCAAGGTGCGATTGGCGATGGCGCACGCCTTCGTCGCCCCCGACCTGGGGTTGAGGTCCCACAGGAGGATGGTGCCGTCCGTGCCGGCCGACGCCAGGCGCGTGTCGGTGCCGAACGCCACGCTGGTCACCTGTCCTTGGCGGCCGCTCAGGGCCTCGCCCAGGGGCGTGGCCACCCGTTCCCGTGACAGCACGGTGGCCAGCCGCACGTCCTCGTCGAAGCCGCCTGACGCCAGCAGCTGGCCGTCCGGGCTGAAGGCGACGGAGGTCACGAAGGTGCGGTGGGTCGTCAGTGCCTCACCGAGCCGACGGCGGGTGCCGACGTCCCAGAGGATCACCGTGGTGTCGATGCTCCCCGAGGCGATCGTCCGGCCGTCGGCGCTGAAGGCGACGGACCGGACCGGTCCGAGGTGACCCTCGAGTGGTTCCCCCACCGGCGCTCGCCGGGCGACGTCCCAGACCCGGACCGTCTTATCGTCACCGGCCGAGACCAGCGCTTTGCCGTCTGGGCTGAAGGCCACGCCACGGACGGTCCCGTCGTGCTTGGACAGCACGGCGCCCTCCGCCTTCCGATCCTCCACGTCCCACAACACGATGGTGCCGTCCTCTCCGCCTGAGGCCAGTATTCTCCCACTCGGATCAAAGGTCAATCCGTAGACGGGTGCGGCGACGGGCAGCCGGCCGACCAGACGCGCTCGCTCCGAGACATCCCAGAGGAGGATGGCGTCGTCACTTCCACCCGAGGCCAGGAGCGTCCCGTCCGGGCTGAAGGCGACGCTGCGGACGGGGCCGGCATGGCCTCGGAGGGGGTCAGTGCGTCGCTCTCCTCGCGTCACGTCCCACAGGAGGACGGAGCCGTCGTCGCCGCCCGATGCCAGGAGCTCGGCGTCCGGGCTGAAGGCGAGCGTGCGGGCCGGTCCCTCATGACCCGGCAGCCGCCGAGCGAGGTTCTGCTCCCGGCCGACGTTCCACAGGATCACGGTCCTGTCGTCGCTTCCGGAGGCCAGCAGGTCGCCGCCCGGGCTGAACGCGACCCCCGTCACCGCCTGCTGATGGCCGCTGAGTGGCCGTCCTCGGCGGGAGCGGCTGGCCACGTCCCACACCACGATCGACCGGTCGCCAGCCGATGCCAGCGTCGCACCGTCGGGTGAGAAGGCCACCGTGCGAACGGCTTCGGTGTGCGAGACCAACGGCTCACCGTCAGGACGACCAGCGGCGACGTCCCAGAGGATCACGGCCTTGTCGGCGCCGCCGGAGGCTAGGAGGGCACCGTCGCGGCTGAACGCCACACTGGTGACGGCGCCTGCATGGCCGACGAGAGGCGACCCCCGTGCCTGCCTCGTGGCGATGTCCCACAGCCGGATCGTCCCGTCGACGCCAGCCGACGCCAGCGTGGAGCCGTCGGGGCTCACTGCGACGCTGCGGACGGTGTCGGTGTGGCCGTTGAGCTCGCCGACCGCCTCGCCCGTCGCCACGTCCCACAGGCGGATGCTGCGGTCCAGGCTGCCCGAGGCCAGGAGCCGGCCGTCGGGCGTGAAGGCCACGCTGGTGACCACTTCCTGGTGGCCTCGAAGCGGGCCGCGGCGCGGCGCCCGCGCCTCCACGTCCCACAGCCTGACGGTGCCGTCGCCGCCGGCCGAGGCCAGGCTCCTCCCGTCTGGGCTGAACGCCACGGCCGTGACGTCCTCCTCGTGGCCGACGAGAGGTTCGGCCACCCGGGCGTGCGTCCGGGTGTCCGAGAGGGTGACCGCGTCGTCCTTGCCGGCCGATGCCACCAAGGCGCCGTCCGGGCTGAAGGCAACCGCGTTGACGGCCGTGGCCCCGACGGACAGGAAAGCGCGCACCTGCGACGTGCGCTGGAGGCCAGCCAGGAGCGCGCCGCGAGCCTCGGGAGTATCACGCCGGTTGACGGCCTCGACGGCCAGGAGGAGGGACCGGTCGAGCCGGGAGCCCAAGTCGGTCACGGCCTGCCCGGCCAGCCGCCGTGATTCGGCAGCGTCACGTTGGCGCCGCGCTGCGTTGCGCTGATCGAAGGCGACCGTCGCCAAGGCGCCGGCTACCAGCGCCAAGGACGTGACGACCGCCACGGCCGCCCTGGCCAGGCGAAGCCTGCGGCGGTGCTCACGAACGTCGTCGCCGACGATCTCGTCCTTCGGTCGCCGGTGCAGGGTTGCCGCCAGGTCGGCCACGGCGTCCCGGAAGCGGGGGTTGGCCAGCGACAGGTCCAGCTCCCCGTTCGTCCAACGAAGGTCGATGAAGCGAGGCTCCTCGGTGAAGGTGCCCCGCAGTGCGACGGGCAGGGCAGTGGTCCTGGTCCAGTTGAAGTCGCCCGCCTCGTCGTCCCAGTCGATCTCGCCCTGGGTCAGCACGACCAGCAGGGTCTCAACGGTCCTGTGCTGGGTCCAGTGCGCCACCTCCCGCTCCACCCATTCTGACTGCGCCGCGGCGGGAGAGCTCAGCAGGATGAAGAACTCCGATGCGTCCAACGCCTGGGCGATCGAAGACCACAATCCAGGGTTGGCGGCAAGGTTGGTCTCGTCACGGAAGACCCGGATGGCCCGCAGGCGGTACCAGGGCTTGGCGAATCCGTGCAACGCCCGCTGGAGGCGGGGTGCCAGCTTCCCGTCCACGGCATGGCTGTAGGAGATGAACGCCTTGAACGAGCTCCGCTCGGGCGCCGCCCGCTCCTCATCGTCCCGGTTGGTCACCCCCGCCACCCTTTCTCACGACGACCAAGACGTCGCAAGCTCATCTTGCACGAGATGATCGACTGCTACCGCGAGCCGGCTCGGCCCGCTCCGGGGAACGAGGTCCGGATCATCTCCAGCGGCGAGGGTTTCAGGAGCTCCCGGAGCTCGGCGAGCTGTTTCTGCGTCGTGTCGAACATCCAGGCCGCCACCGGTTCTCGCCTCGCCCGCTCCAGCCACGCTGCACCGGTTGGCTCGTCCCCGATGCCCAGGTGGGCCTCGGCCAGGGTGGCCTGGAGCCAGTAGCGCTCTGGTGGGGAGGCGGCGATGGGCAGCTGTCGCTCGCACAGGGGAATCACCCGTCGGCGAACTCGCTCGGCGTTCACGAAGTCTGCGATCTGCTCGGCGGGCGACGAGACGGTGGCCCGCAGGTTGAGCAGGAAGGCCAGGTTGATCCCGTTGTAGTAGTCGTTTCGGATGTCGAAGCCCCGCTCGTAGGCCAGGATGGCTGTGTCAAGGTGGTCGTGCCCGCCCGTGGCGCTCCAGAGCCGCTTGTGGACCGCCCCCCAAAGGCCCAGCGTCTCGGGGTCGTTCGACACCTCGGGGTCAAGCCCCCTCAGGATGGCCTTGGCCTCCTCCAGTGCCTCCAGGGCCTCGGCGTCGCTCGGCGAGCGGCTCTTGTAGGTGGCCAGGGCCAGCCGCTGGACCAGGAACGGGTCGTCGCGGATGACCCGGGCCGCCGAGAACAGCATTTTCGCCTCGTCGAACCGGCTTGCGGCGAGGGCCGCCTCGGCTCGCTGGGTGAGGACGCTGAGGGTCACGTCCGACTCGGGAGCGGGAGGCTCGGTGGCGGCGGCTTCTGCTTTGGCCACCAGCTCGATGATCGGCGGATTCAGCCCGCTGACGCTGCTGTACACCGGGCTGTCGGGCTCGGGACGCTCCAGCAGGGTTTGGATGGCCGAGGTGAGCTCGCCGCGGAAGCGGACGGCCTCCTCGAAGTCGATCCCCTGACCGAGGTGCTGGTAGTGGCGGATCGCGATGTGGCTGACGTCGAAGGGGTAGGTGATCTTGTCCTCGGCGATGGTGATGGTGGTGAACGGCCGCAGGGCGTGGCGGACGCCCAGCTCGTAGAGGGCGTTGGGGTTGCACGTCGAGATGTCGGCGATCACGAGGTCGGCGTTGAGGAGGTGCCGGTACATCGTGACGTCGATCGAGCCGGCGTGAACGATCTCGTCGGCTCGCACGCATCTGAGGCCGGCATTCTCTACGGCAGGTCGGATGAGGGTCCGGTAGGACTTGTCGAGGTCGAGGGAGCGGCCGGTTACGAAATCGGTCTTCGTGCCGAAGCCCATGATGACGAAGCACATCTTGTCTGCCATGGCGATCTCCTCAGCCAGACCGGGCGATGACGTACCCGGGCATTGCGGCGGCACGAGCGTCCTCATCGGGCTCCTGGTTACGATCTTGGCATGGCAGGAGCGGGCGGCGGCGGGTCATCCGGGCCGCAGCCCACCGGCCTCTCTGACCCGGATCTGCCGGAGGTCTTCCGCGCCGCCGACCAGAGCTCGCTGGCCGCGCAGGCCCGGTTCCTCACCAGCATGCGAATCCAGCTCGTGGCCCTCGCCGTGGCCGCCGCCTTCGGTGCCTTCACGTGGCGCTGGCCGGGCACGGGCACCGACGTCGCCGCCATCGTGGCCGCTTCCGCCTTCGCCCTCGCCGGCGTGCTCCGCGCCGGCATGCAGCGGCGAAAGCTCGAACGCTCCTGGTACGACGGACGGGCTGCGGCCGAGTCGGCCAGGACGATGGCGTGGCGCTACGCAGTCGGGGGAAAGCCGTTCCCGCTCAAGCCCGACGGTACGTGGGCCGCCGCCGACGCCGAGCTCATAGGCCGGCTGCGGGACCTCCCCGTCGACCTGCGCGACCTCGAGCTCGTCCCGAGCGCTGAGGGCGGGCGCCAGATCACCGATGGCATGCGAGGCCTGCGCGGCCTCTCGCTCGACGCGCGCAAAGCGGTGTACGCCGGGGGCAGGATCCAGCAGCAGCGGGACTGGTACGCCCGCAAGGCGCGCTGGAACAAGCGCTGCGCTGATCGCTGGAACGCCTTCCTGCTGGGTGTCGAGGCCGCCGGCGCCCTCGGCGCCGTCCTGAAGGCCACCACCAATCTCCCGCTCGACCTGCTTCCCGTGGTCGCGGCCGTGGTGGCGGGAGCCACCGCCTACCTCCAGACCAAGCAGCACGACACCCTCGCCAGCGCCTACACCGTCGCCGCCCTCGAACTCGCCAGTATCGCCGACCTCCTCCCGGCCGTCGGCGCCGAGGCCGAGTGGGCCGCGTTCGTGGACGAGGCGGAGAACGCCATCAGCCGCGAGCACACCATGTGGAGCGCACGGCGATCGGAGCGCAAGGAAAACTCTCGAGGTGTGGGAGACGCCGGCTGAGGCTATGGGCCCAGCCGGCGCCTTTAACATCGATCGGACCTCGAGCTGCTCCGAAGCCATCCGGGTGCCCTCGACCCGGGCGGTGATCTTTTGGAAGGCCACGTCGCGGGCGAAGTCGGGCGCGCCGTGCTTGGCGTCGATGCTGAAGGCATGCTCGCATGCGCCACGGACCTTGCCTGGGCGATGGACCGATCAGCCCCCGGGCAGGCGCAGCTGCGGCGCCGGGGTGATGCACAGCACGGGCGGGCCCGGAGCCGAGGGAGGGAGGTCGACCACCAGCGAGCCCTCGGTTGAGCGATGCCGGAGCTCGCCGTGGCCGAGGAGGCGGACGTCATGCCCGGGCGGCAGGGGCAGACCGGTGATGCCGACGCGGCTGCTGCGCCCGGGGCCGCACAAGGTGAGGTAGAGGGACCCGCCGGCGGTGGTGGCCCGGGCCACGCGGTCGTCGGAGGTGGCGAGCACCGGAAGCTCCCAGGGCCGGGCGCCGACCACCGCCTCGCGGGCGACATCCATCCACGCGGCCAGGCCCTCGAGCCGCTGGCGTTGGAGCCTGGGGATCGAGCCGTGGGCGGTCGGTCCGACGCCGAGCAGCAGGTTGCCGCCCCGGCTGCGGACGTCGACGAGCAGGTCGACCAGATCCCCGGTGGTCAGGAGGTCGTCCTCCTTCTCGGCCCGGTTCCAGCCGAAGCTGCCGCCGAGCGGCCGGGACACCTCGAAGGGCCGGCGGGGCACGCCCGAGAGGGCGCGGTGCTCCGGGGTGACGATGTCGGCGTGGGCGCTGCCGGCGGCGACGCCGAGGAGGTCGAACCGGTCGTTCACCACCCCGTCGGGAACCTCTCGGTAGAACCGGGCGAAGAGCTCGTGGGCATCGTCGGATCCACCCGGGTGGCGGACGTCGTTCCAGAGCACGTCGGGATGGTGGCGCTCGATCAGCTCGAGCCAGTGGGCGCGGACGTAAGCCGCGTAGGCCGGGTCGGTGGGGAGCGCAGCCTGGAGGGCGTCGACCGAGTCGATGCCCAGGCCCCCGAACGTCCAGTCGAGGCCTCCGGAGTAGTACGCCCCGAAGCGCAGCCCCCGCCGCCGGGTTGCCGCCGCCACCTCGCCCACCAGGTCCTCGTCGGCCTGCCATGCCGCCCCGCGATGGGGGTTCACCGTCGAGGCGTCCCACAGGAGGAAGCCGTCGTGGTGCTTCGCCGTGAGGACCACGTAGCCGGCACCGGCCCGGGCGAAGAGGTCGGCCCACGAGTCGGCGTCGATGCCGGCGCTGGCTGCGGCGAAGTCGGCGGCGAAGCTGTCGTAGGAGCTGCCGGCGTGGGCGGCGGCGTGGTGGGCGGCGACGCTCGAGTCCTCGAGCTCCAGGCTGTTCCAGTACCACTCGGCATAGGGCGACCGGCGCAGCGCCTCACCCCACCCGTCGGTCTCGGCGACGGTGAACGGATCGGGCCCGACAGGGGCCCAGGCGGGCACCGAGTACGGCCCCCAGTGCACGAGGATGCCGAGACCGGCGTCGCTCCACCACGCCGGCAGGGGCCGTCCGAGGAACGGGGTCATGGCGTCCGGACACTAGGAGGGCCCGCGGCGGGACGACGCGGATCTTCGGATCCAACCGGTGCGAGTAGCGTCCCGGCCCATGCCCGAGGCCGTCATCGTCGCCGCGGCGCGCACCCCGATCGGTCGCGCCTTCAAGGGATCTCTCATCGACCAGCGCCCCGACGACCTGGCCGCCTTCATCGTGAAAGAGGCGCTGGCCAAGGTCCCCGAGGTCGATCCCGCCTCGGTCGAGGACCTGATGCTCGGCTGCGGCCTCCCCGGCGGCGAGCAGGGGTTCAACATGGCCCGGGTGGTGGCGATCCTGGCTGGGATGGAGGGGGTGCCGGGAACGACCGTCACCCGCTACTGCTCTTCCTCGCTCCAGACCATGCGCATGGCCATGCACGCGATCCGGGCCGGCGAGGGCGACGTGTTCGTGGCCGCCGGTGTCGAGACGGTCAGCCGCTTCGGGGCCGGCACCAGCGACGTCGGCTCGGCCAAGAACCCGCAGTTCGCCGAAGCGGCCAAGCGCTCCGAGGAGCGAGCGGCGGGTGGCTCGACGTGGACGCCCCCCGACGGCCTTCCGGACATCTACATCGACATGGGGCAGACCGCCGAGAACGTGGCCGAGATCGAGAGCGTCACCCGCGAGGAGATGGACGAGTTCGCCGCCCTCTCGCAGAACCGGGCGGTGCACAGCCAGGAGATCGGCTTCTTCGAGCGGGAGATCACGCCGGTCCAAAAGGCCGACGGCACGGTCGTGGCCAAGGACGACGGTCCGAGGCCCGGCACCACCACCGAGGGCCTGGCCCAGCTGAAGCCGGTGTTCCGCGCCGACGGCAAGGTCACCGCCGGCAACGCCTGCCCGCTGAACGACGGCGCCGCCGCCGTCATCGTCCTGAGCGACACCAAGGCTCGCCAGCACGGGGTCACCCCGCTGGCCCGCATCGTGGCCACGGGGGTGAGCGCCCTCGATCCCGAGATCATGGGCCTCGGCCCGGTCGAGGCTTCCCGTCAGGCGCTCCGGCGCGCCGGAATGACCATCGACGACATCGACCTCGTCGAGCTGAACGAGGCCTTCGCCGCCCAGGTGATCCCGTCGGCCCGGGCCCTCGGCGTCGAGTGGGACAAGCTGAACGTGGCCGGTGGCGCCATCGCCCTCGGCCATCCCTTTGGGATGACGGGAGCGCGGATCATGACCACGCTCCTGAACAACCTGGAGCACCACGACAAGCGGATCGGGCTCGAGACGATGTGCGTCGGGGGCGGCCAGGGGATGGCCATGATCGTGGAGCGGGTCTCCTGAGGCGCGCCATGGGGCTGGCCATATCGCTGGCCATGGCGGTCCTGCCGGCGGCCTGCGGGGGAGACGGCGGAGGCACTGGTGTGGCCGTGCGTCGGCTCCAGGACGCCGCCCTGCTCGCCGAGACCAACCCGACGCGCTGTCCGCTCGACCTCGACTTCGCAAAGGCGTTCGGAGGCGACGTGCAGCCCCGTTCGCCCAGCAACAGTGCGGCGGGCACGTCGGTCGGCAAGGCACCGGCCGGGAGCCCGCTCCTCGCCGTGCGCGGTGCCTCGTACCGATGCGAGTACCAGATGGGCGGGAAGCCGGTGACCCTCGTCGTCGTCGCCGTTCCCGAGGGTCAGGAGACCGCCGCCGCCGTCGGTGCTCTGGCGAGACCACTGCAGGACGCCGGCCTCGACTCGGCCGCGGCGGAGGCGCTCGTCGACGCAGCCAAGGGGGCCAAGCCCGGCGATGCCGTCGTCGCCCCCTCAGGGTCGGCCTCGGCGGCCACGGCGGACCTGCCGGGCGGAGGCGCGGCCTCGGTGGCCGTGGTGGCCGCGCAGGGCGGCGTCGCGTCCGACAAGCTGACGAGCACCGCCAAGAAGCTGGCCGCCACCCTCAAGGGCTGAGCCCGCCGGCTCTGGAGGCAGGGCCGAGCCTGCCTTAGAGCGCGTTGCAGCAGCCGGGCCGGCAGGCCGGGTCGAGGTCGGGCGGCACGCCGGCGGCCACGGCCTCGTGCACCAGGTCGGCCACCATGGCCACGAAGCGTGGATCGGTGCCGGCGGTGGCCGACCGGGCGAAGGCCAGCCCCACCTCGGCGGCCGTGGCCCGGGCCTGGGTGTCCAGGTCGTAGAGGACCTCCATGTGATCCGACGTGAAGCCCACCGGGCAGAGGGCCACGCCGGGTACCCCCGCGGCGGCCAGGCGCCGCAGGTGGTCGTTCACGTCCGGCTCGAGCCAGGGCTGGCTCGGTGGCCCGCTGCGCGACTGGTAGACGACGTCCCACTGACCGGCGCCCACGCGCCACGCCAGGCGGTCGCTGGCCTCGGTGAGCTGGGCGACGTACCCGCCGCCCACCTGCTCGGCCTCGGCCTGGTCTCGCGGCACGCTGTGGGCGCAGAAGGCGACAGCACTGTTGGCAGGCAGCTGCTCGAGGGCGAGGGCCAGGCCGTCGGCCAGCGGGTCCAGGAACCCGGGTCTGTCCCAGTAGTGGGGGAGCTTGGTCACCGCAGGCGCCGCCGGCCCCACGGAGCGGCACGCCTCGTCGACGGCCAGTCGATAGGCCCGGCAGGACGACGGACCCGCGTACGCCGACGTGGCGAACACCAGGGCATGCCGGCGCCCGTCGGCAGCCAGGCCGGCGACGGCCTCCTCGAGGAACGGGTGCCAGTGCCGGTTGCCCCAGGCCACCGGCAGGTCCAGCACCTCACCGAGGGCGGCGACCAGCGCCCGGTTGTGATCGTTCAGGGGGCTCCGCCCGCCGAAGAGCTGGTACTGCTCGGCCACCTTCTCGAGCCGGGTCCGGGGGACGCCGCGCCCCGCCACGACGTGCTCGAGGAAGGGAAGCACGTCGTCGGGCCCCTCCGGCCCCCCGAACGAGGCGACGAGCACGCAGTCGGGAGGCACAGGAGCGTTCACGTGGGCATCCTGTCGCAGTGGGCCGAGGATGGGTTCCGACAATGCCCGCCGTGAGCCGACAGCTCGACCATAAGAGGCCGCGGCCCGCCGTCAACCACCCGCTGTCAGGTTACGAAGGGCGTTAGCTCGGACCACGCCGCCTCGGTGGCGGTGAGGCGGTCGGTGGCCGTGGAGCGCAGGGCGGCGGCGGCGGCGTTCAGGAGGGCGTTGCCGAGCGAGAGGAAGCCGACGTGGCTGTCGAAGGGGCCCGGCCCGGCCGCCACCACGGAGAAGGCCTGGCTGGCGATGGCGGCGAGCGGGGACAGGGGCGAGTCCGTGAGCGCCACGACGGCGGCGCCGCCCTTGGCCGCCAGGCGACCGGCCTCGGACACCGTGCGCTCGTAGCGCCGGAGGTCGAGGGCCACCAGGCAGGCCGAGCGGTCCAGGCCGGCCACCGCCCGACCGATGCCGACGGCCGACGCTGGCGCCAGAGCCACGCCCGGGCGGAGGGCGCCGAGCTGCAGGGCCACCTCGGCGGCGATGCCGCGCAGGTCGTCGGCGGCCACCACCAGGACCTGGCGGCTGCGGACCAGCGACCGCACGGCGGCGGCGAACATCGCCTCGTCCACCCCCGCCAGCGTGGCGTGGACGTTCTCAAGGTCGAGGGCGAGGGTGGCGGCCAGCGGTGAGGGGGCGGGCCGAGCCCGAATCCGCTCCGCCGCCGGGGAGAGCCGGCCGGCCAGGTCGGCCTGGACCGCGCCCTGCAGCTCGACGAAGCCCCGGTAGCCCAGGCGGCGGGCCAGGCGCACGACGGTGGGCGGCGACGCGCCAGCGGCGGCGGCGAGTCGGGCGACGGTCCCGAAGGCGACCAGGGTGGGATCGTCCACCACCACCTCCGCCACCCGGCGCTCCGCCGGGGAGAGGGCATCTCGCCCATTCGTGAGCCGGTCCAGCACCTGCACGGAACAGACGTTACAGTTGTCGGCATGGTCGGAACAGATGGGCCGAGCACGGCGGCGGACCAGCGCTTCACGTCGGTGAACCCAGCCCACCCGTCGCGCGTCGTCGGCTGGTTCACGCGATCGTCGTCGGAGGCGGTGGATGCGGCGGTGGCGGCGGCCACTGAGGCGCAGCGGACGTGGCTGCAGGTTCCCACGCCGCTACGAGGTGAGCGGATCGGCGCCGTCGGCGACGTGCTGGCGGCCCGGAAGGAGCAGCTCACCCGCCTGGTCGCCGAAGAGGCGGGCAAGGTCCTCGTCGAGGCGGGGGGCGACGTCCAGGAAGCGATCGACATGGCCCGCTACGTGGCCGGGCTCGGCCGCCTGGCCTGGGGCGAGACCGTCCCCTCCGAGCTGGGCAGCCGGCTCGCCTACACCACGCGCCAGCCCGTCGGCGTGGTCGGCTTGATCACCCCGTGGAACTTCCCGGTGGCCATCCCCTCGTGGAAGTGCTTCCCTGCCCTGCTGGCGGGGAACGCCGTCGTGCTGAAGCCCTCGGAGCTGGCGCCGGCCTGCGCCGACGCGTTCGTCCAGGCCTGCATCGACGGGGGCATCCCGGCCGGGCTGCTCCAGGTGGTCCACGGTGGTGGCGAGGTCGGCGCCAGGATCGCCGTGCACCCCGGCATCAGGGCGGTGTCCTTCACCGGGTCGGTGGCCACGGGTCGCAAGGTGGCGGCCGCCGCCGCCGAGGTCGGGCCGAAGCTCGTGTCGCTCGAGCTCGGCGGGAAGAACGCCATGGTCGTGCTCGACGACGCCGACCTCGACCTCGCCCTCGAGGGGGCGCTGTTCGGCGCCTTTGGCACCGCCGGCCAGCGCTGCACCTCCACCAGCCGGCTGGTCGTCCACCACGCCGTGGCCGACGAGCTGGTCGAGCGGCTGGCCGAGCGGGCGGCAGCCCTGGTGGTCGGCGACCCGACTGAGAAGGGCACCGATGTCGGGCCGGTGATCGACGCCGGCTCGGTCACCCGCCTGGAGAAGGCCGTGGCCACCGCCGTCGAGGAAGGGGCCACCGTGGCGGTGGGGGGCGGGCCCGTGCAGCCGTCCAGCTGCCCCGAGGGCTCGTTCTTCGCTCCGACCATCCTCCGAGGGGTCGAGCCCTCCCACCACGTGGCCACCACCGAGCTGTTCGGGCCCGTCCTGTCGGTGCTCGAGGTGGGGTCGGCCGAGGAGGCGGCGGCCGTCGTGAACGGCGTCGACTACGGCCTGTCGGCCGCCGTCTACAGCCGGGACCTGGCCACGGCGCTGGCCCTGGTCGAGGTCATCGACACCGGCATCGTCTACGTCAACGCCCCCAGCATCGGGGCCGAGATCCAGCTCCCCTTCGGCGGGACCAAGCACACCGGCAACGGCTTCCGCGAGGCCGGCCGCCGGGGCATCGAGCAGTTCAGCGAGGTGAAGTCCGTGTACGTCGACTACTCCGGCCGCCTGCAGCGGGCACAGATCGACGTCGAACGATTCAAGTGAGAGGAGCGGCCGTGACCGCCGTTGAGCACGACCTGACCACGTCCTGGCTGGCCCGCGACGAGGCGGTGCTGGCCCCGGTGCTGGGGCGGTTCTCCGATCTCGTGGCCGTCAGCGGCGAGGGGCTGTGGCTCACCGACGTCGACGGGCGGCGGGTCCTGGACCTGACGGCCGGCATCGGGGTCACCCAGGTGGGCCACTGCCACCCACGGGTGACGGCGGCCATCGTCGAGCAGGCCAGCCGCCTGGTCCACACGAGCGTCACCACCCACCACTCGCGGAACATCGAGCTGGCCGAGCGGATCGGGGCCATCTGCCCGTGGTTCGAGGAACCGCAGCTGTTCTTCGCCAACACCGGCGCCGAGGTGGTGGACGGCGTGATGAAGATGGCCCGCCGCACCACCGGCCGGCCCGGCATCTTGGCCTTCTCCGGTGGCTTCCACGGCCGCACGCTCGGGGCCACCAGCCTCACGACCACCAAGGCCCACTACCGCAGCGGGTACGAGCCGCTGGTTCCCAGCGTCTACATCGCGCCCTACGGCGACCCTCGCCGCTACGCCTCGGCCGAGGGCGCGCTGGCCGAGCTCGACGACCTCTTCGACAAGCGGGTCGACCCAGCCCAGGTGGCGGCCATGATCGTCGAGCCGGTGCTCGGGGAGGGCGGGTACGTGGTGCCGCTCGACGGGTGGCTGGCCGGCCTGCGCCGCCGCTGTGACGAGCACGGGATCCTGCTCGTGTTCGACGAGGTGCAGTGCGGCATCGGCCGCACGGGGGCCTGGACCGCCGGCGAGCGGTTCGGCGTCGGGCCCGACGTGCTCCTCCTGGCCAAGGGGCTGGCCGGCGGGCTCCCGCTGGCCGCCATCGTGGCCGGCCGCAGCACCTTCGCAGCATGGCCGACCGCCGCCCACGGCACCACCTTCGGCGGCAACCCGGTGGCCTGCGCCTCAGCCCTGGCCGTGCTCGACGTGATCGCCGAGGACGGCCTCCTCGAGAGGGCCGACCGGCTCGGGCAGCGCTGCCTGGAGGTGCTCGGCCCGCTCGTCGACGAGCCCGGCCCCGTCGTCGGCGTGCGTGGCGTCGGCCTCATGGTGGGCGTCGAGCTCACATCGGGTGACGTGTGCGACGAGATCCGCGCCAAGGCGCTGGCCGAGAACGTGCTGCTGCTGTCGTGCGGCTCGCACGGCGAGGTCGTCCGCCTGGTCCCGGCCCTCACGATCAGCGACGACGAGCTCGAGCTGGGCCTCGACGTCCTGGTCCGCTCGATCCGGGCGGCCGCCTGACGGAGTAGGAACGGGGGCCATGGCCCTCGACCCCGCTGCCCTGCCGCCGGAGGCGCTCGCCTTCCTGGCCGAGCGGCACATCGGCACCCTCACCACCGTTCGCCCCGACGGCAGCCCGCACGTGGTGGCCATCGCCTTCACCTGGGACGACGCGGCCGGGGTGGCCCGGGTCATAACCGGCCGAGACAGCCGCAAGGCCCGCAACGTGGTGGCCGGCGGGACCCGGGCCGTGGTGGCCCAGGTCGACGGGGCCAGGTGGCTGGCCCTGGAGGGCCCCGCCCGCCTGGTCGTCGACGCCGACCGCGTGCTCGAGGGCGAGCGCCGCTACGCCATCCGCTACCACCAGCCGCAGTCCAACCCCGATCGAACGGTGATCGAGATCCAGGTCGACCGGGTCCTCGGTCGCGGCTGACCTGGCCGCCGGAGGTCACACAAGCCGTTGGCTAGGGTCGCCAGGCCGTGGGCACCGTCCGGGCGTTGCGGGGTGCCACTACGGTCGACGCCGACGAGCCGGTGCACATCACCGAGCGGGTGGTCGCCCTCCTCGAGCGGATCCTCGAGCGGAACGGGGTGGACAAGGAGGATCTCGTCTCCATCCTGTTCACGGCCACCGACGACCTCCACTCGATGTTCCCGGCCAAGGCGGCCCGCACGATGGGCCTCGGCGACGTGCCCCTGATCTGCGCCCGTGAGCTGGACGTGGTCGAGGGCACGCCCCGCTGCATCCGCGTGCTGCTGCACCTCCAGACCACCAAGCCCCGCAGCGAGCTGCACCACGTCTACCTCGAGCAGGCCATGGGGTTGCGCGATGACCTCCCCGACTAGCGGCCGCCGCCGGGCCGGCGTCGTCGGGTGCGGCCTCATCGGCGGCTCCATCGCCCACGCTCTCCGGGCCACCGGCTGGCACGTCACCGGGTCCGACGCCGATCCCGGCCGGGCGCAGCAGGCGCTGGCCGTCGGGGCGCTCGATGCCGTCGGGATCGACCCGTCGGCGGAGATCACGTTCCTGTCCACTCCCGTGCACGCCCTCCCCGAGGTGGCGGCCGAGGTGCTGGCGGCGACGTCGGCCGGCGGCGGCGCGGTGACCGACGTCGGCTCGGTGAAGCGGTCGGTGGTCGACGCGGTGGCCGACCCGCGCTTCGTCGGGGGCCATCCGATGGCCGGGTCGGAGCAGGACGGCATCGACGGCGCCCACGCCACGATGTTCGAGGGCGCCACCTGGGTCCTGACCCCCACCGTCGGCACCGATCCGGCCGCCTTCGCGCTCGTGCGCTCGGTGGTGGCCTCGCTCGGAGCCGACGTGGTGGCCGTCGCCCCCGACCGGCACGACCAGCTGGTGGCCCTGGTGTCCCACGTGCCCCACCTCACCGCTGCGGCCCTGATGGGGCTGGCCACCGATGCGGCCACCGAGCACGCCACGCTCCTGCGCCTGGCCGCCGGCGGCTTCCGCGACATGACCCGCATCGCCGCCGGCCACCCCGGCATCTGGCTCGACATCTGCGCCGAGAACCGCAGCGCCATCGTGTCCACCCTCGAGCAGCTGGGCCAGGCCCTCGACACCCTGCGCGCCGTCGTGGCCGACGGCGACCGTGCGGCCCTGCTGCGGGCGCTCGAGAAGGCTCGGTCCGCTCGGGTCAACCTCCCGGCCCGGGCGGCCGGACGCCCGCTCGACGTCGCCGAGGTCAGGGTGCCGGTGCCCGACCGCACGGGCGTCCTGGCCGAGGTCACCACGCTGCTCGGCGAGCTGGGCGTCGACATCTACGACCTCGAGATCGCCCACTCGGCCGAGGGCGACCGTGGCGTGCTGCTGCTCCTCGTCGACGCCGGCCAGAGCGAGGTCGCTCGCGGCGCCCTGTTCGCCCGTGGGTACCGCCCGGCGGTGCAGAAGCTTGGCTGACCCAGGAGGCACCTTCACCGTCGAGGGCGGCACGGGACCGCTGCGCGGCCGGTTGCGGGTACCGGGGGACAAGAGCATCTCCCACCGGGCCCTGCTGCTGGCGGCGCTGGCCGAGGGCCGCAGCCGCATCGCCGGGCTCTCCCGGGGTGACGACGTGGTCAGCATGGCCACGGCTGTGCAGGCCATGGGCGCTGAGGTCGAGGGGGACGTCGTGACGGGGGGCCGCAGCCGCCTGCACGAGCCCGACCACGTCGTCGACGTCGGCAACTCGGGCACCGCCATCCGACTGCTGAGCGGCGCCTGCGCCGGCCTGCCGTGGCTCACCGTCCTGCACGGCGACGCCTCGATCGCCCGTCGACCGATGGCCCGGGTGGCCGAGCCGCTCCGCCGGATGGGCGCCTCGATCGACGGGCGCGACGGCGGGCAGCTTCCGCCCCTCGTGGTACGGGGCGGCGACCTGCACGGGATCGACCTCGACCTGGTCACGCCCAGCGCCCAGGTGAAGGGGGCGGTGCTGCTGGCCGGCCTCGCCGCCGAGGGGGAGACGGTCGTGCGCGAGCGGGTCCCGACCCGGGCCCACAGCGAGGAGATGCTGCTCGCCTGCGGAGCCAAGCTCGAGGTCTCGGCCGACGGGCTCACGACCAGGCTGCTGCCGTCGGTGCTCGACCCGTTCGAGCTCGACGTGCCAGGCGACCCCAGCCAGGCCGCCTTCTGGATCGTGGCCGCCTGCCTCGTTCCGGGCAGCGAAGTATCGGTCGAGCACGTGTACGTCGGCCGGGCCCGGGCTGGGTTCGTCGACGTGCTGCGCCGGATGGGCGCCGACCTCGACGTCGAGGCCGTGGGACCCACGACGGCGAATCTCACCGCCCGCTACTCGCCCGGCCTCCTGGGCACGACCATCGGCGGCGACGAGGTCCCCGGCCTGATCGACGAGGTGCCGGTGCTGGCCGTGGCGGCGGCGCTGGCCCAGGGCCCGACCGAGGTACGCGACGCCGCCGAGCTGCGGGTGAAGGAGAGCGATCGGGTCGCCACCACCGTGGCCCTCCTGAGCGCCCTCGGGGTGGGCGCCGAGTCCCGGAGCGACGGCTTGGCCATCACCGGCGGGGCCCGTCCAGAGGCCGGCGTCGTCGAGGCCGGCGGCGACCACCGCATCGCCATGGCCGCAGCCGTGGCCGCCCTGGTTGCCCCCGGCACCACCCGGATCACAGGATGGGACTCCGTGCGCACCAGCTACCCCGGTTTCGAAGCCGATCTCGCCACCCTCCTCGCCGGAGGATCCGCGTGAGCGCGGATGAGGATCGTCCCCCGTCTGGACTGACGAGCGGAGGAGGCGAGCCTTTGGGCGAGCCGGGGGAGTCGAGGAGGGAAGGCGGGGGGTCAGCGAGGGCCGATGCAGCGGCGGGAAACAGAGTCATAGCGATTGACGGGCCGGCGGGATCGGGCAAGTCGACGGTGGCTCGCGCCGTGGCCGAACGGCTGGGGCTGCCGTACCTCGACACCGGGGCGATGTACCGGGGCGTGGCCTTCGCCGCGCTGCGACGGGGGATCGACCCCGGTGACGACGAGCCGGTGGCACGACTGGCCCAGCGGGTCGAGCTCACGGTTGAGGATGGCGTGGTGATGGTCGACGGCGTCGACGCGAGCATCGAGATCCGGGGGCCGGAGGTCACGAGGGCCGTGAGCGCGGTGGCCGCCAACCCGGCCGTGCGCTCGGAGCTGGTGCGCCGCCAGCGCGAGTGGGCGGCGAAGCGGGGCGGCGGTGTGGTCGAGGGCCGGGACATCGGCAACGTCGTGTTCCCGTCGGCGCGGCTGAAGGTCTACCTCACGGCCTCGCACGAAGCGCGCTCCGAGCGCCGGGCCAAGGAGGTCACCGACCTCTCCTACGACGCGGTGGCTGCCGACATCGCCCGCCGCGACCACGCCGACTCGACCCGCCCGGCCGACCCTCTCCAGGTGGCGGCCGACGCGGTCGTCCTCGACACGACGGGGCTCTCGGTCGACGACGTCGTCGCCGCCGTGCTCGACCACGTCGAGTCGACGAGCAGCACCTGATGCCCCGCTGGAGCGGCCAGGTGCAGGTGCGGTTCGCCCCGTGGCAGCACGGTCTCTACCGCTTCGTCCGCTTCGCCGTGGGGGGCTTCTGCAAGCTGTTCTGGCGGGTGCGGGTCCGGGGCCTCGAGCACATCCCGGCCGAGGGCCCGTTCATCCTGTCGCCGGTGCACCGCTCCAACGTCGACACGCCGCTGGTGGCCCTGATGGGCAGGCGGCTGGTCCGCTTCATGGGCAAGGACTCGATGTGGAAGTTCGGGTTCTCCGACTGGTTCTTCACGTCGATGGGCGGCTTCCCGGTCCACCGGGGGCTCCCCGACCGCGATGCCCTGCGGTCGTGCGAGCGCCTGCTGGCCGACGGCCAGGCGCTGGTGATCTTCCCCGAGGGCACCCGCCGCAGCGGGCCGGTGGTCGATGAGATGTTCGAGGGCCCCGCCTACCTGTCGGCCAAGCTGCAGGTGCCGATCGTGCCGGTCGGGATCGGCGGCAGCGAGGGCGCCATGCCGAAGGGCACCAAGGGCATCCGCCCCGTCAGGATCTCCATCGTGGTCGGCCAGCCCATCACGCCGCCGGCGCCCACCCAGTCGGGGCGCGTCGGGCGCAGGGGCGTGGGTGCGCTCACCGAGGACCTGCAGCGCCGCCTGCAGGACCTGTTCGACCAAGCGCAGGCCGACGTGGCCCGGCGGGGTCAGGTCGGGCGGTAGACGGATGCCGGCCGGAGCGCAGATCGCCGTGGTGTTCGGGACCCGGCCCGAGGTCGTGAAGCTGGCCGACCTGGCTCGCCGGCTCGGGCCCCGGGCCGTGCTCGTCAACACCGGTCAGCACTGGGACGACGCCATGAGCGGGGCGTTCCTGCGCGACCTGGGCGTCGGCCGGCCGCACCACGAGCTGGGGATCGGCGGCCTGACCCGCGGCGAGCAGATCGGGGAGGCCACCGCCGGCCTGTCCCGCCTCTTGACCGAGCTGCGCCCGGACGCCGTGGTGGTGCAGGGCGACACCAACTCGGCGCTCGCCGGGGGCCTGGCCGCCAACGCCGTCGAGGTGCCCATGGTGCACCTCGAGGCCGGGTTGCGCAGCTTCGACCGGCGCATGCCCGAGGAGCACAACCGCGTGGTGGTCGACCACCTGGCCGACCTGTGCCTGGCGCCCACCTCGGTCAGCGCCGCCAACCTGCGGAACGAGGGGATCCCCGACGGGCGGGTCGTCGTCACCGGCAACACCGTGGTCGAGGCGGTACGGCGGCTCCTGCCCCCGCCCGAGTCCCGGGCGGCACTCCTGGCCGCGTACGGGCTCGACGCCGGCCGGTTCGTCCTGGCCACCATCCACCGGCCGGAGAACACCGACGGCGAGGCGCTGGCCGCCGTGCTCGCCGCCCTGGCCGCGATCCCGGCGCCGGTCGTGCTGCCGATGCACCCGCGCACGGCGGCGCGGGTCGCCGCAGGCGGGCTGGGCCCGCTCCTCGCTCGGCTGCGGGTGGTCGAGCCCCTGCCCTACGTCCCGTTCCTTGGGCTGCTGGCCGAGTGCGGCGTCGCCGTGTCCGACTCAGGTGGCGTGCAGGAGGAGGTGACCGTGCTGGGC
>JBKJUI010000171.1:0-7658 GCA_046590775.1 Acidimicrobiales bacterium | reverse complement strand
TCGATGACACCGAAGGGGCAGGCGGGGATGCAGTACCCGCAGCCGTTGCAGATGTCGTCCTGCACCATCACCGTGCCGAGCTCGGTGCGGATGAGGGACCCGGTGGGGCAGACGTCGAGGCAGGCGGCGGACGTGCAGTGCTTGCAGACGTCGGAGGACATCAGCCACCGCATCCCGTTGCCCTCACCCGCCGCCCCGACGGTCGGCTGCTCGATGAAGGCGACGTGCCGCCAGGTGCTGGCGCCGAGGGAGCCGCTGTTGTCATAGGACATCCCCAAGAGCTCGAGGCCGTCCTCCGGCACCTCGTTCCACTCCTTGCAGGCCACCTCGCAGGCCTTGCAACCGATGCACACGCTGGTGTCGGTGAAGAAGCCCACCCGGGCCGGCGCGTCCTGGTAGCCCGAGTCCCGGGCCGGGTCAACCGGGCCCACCTCAGGAGCCCTCGGCCTGCGGCTCGGCGGTGACGACCGGCGATCCCGGCGCCCCGACGACCCCGGCCCGCCGGCGGTACTCCGCCACCAGGTCGAGCAGCGCCGGGCCGGTCGGGCGCCGCCCGGGTCGCACGTCGCACGTGCCGACCTTGCTGTCCTGGATCAGCACGTTGGGGTCGAGCGAGATGCCGAGGAGGTCGTTGGCCGAGTCGCCGGAGGTGAGCCCCGACCCCACCCCCCAGTGGTAGGGGAGCCACACCTGGTGGATCTCGCGGCCCTCGATGCGCAGCGGACGCAGGCGGCTGGTGACGAGCACCCGGGCCTCGATGGCCGAGCGGGTCGTGACGATCGTCGCCCAGCCGAGGTGGGTGAGCGCCCGCTCCTCGGCCAGCGCCGGCGACACCTCGAAGAACATCTCGGGCTGCAGCTCGGCCAGGTAGGCGAGGTTGCGGCTCATGGCCCCCGAGGTGTGGTGCTCGGTGAGGCGGCTGGTGGTGAACACGTACGGGAACACAGCCGCCCCGTCCTGCGGCGGGCTCGGGTTGGTGGGGTTGTCGGCCCGCTCGTAGACGACGCGGGTCGGGTTGCTCTGCTGGCCGTAGAGCGGGTTGCGCACCGGCGACTCGGCCGCCTCGTAGTGGGTGGGGAGGGGGCCGTCGATCAGGCCGCTCGGCACGTACAGCCAGCCCTTGCCGTCGCTCTGCATGATGAACGGATCGTCGCCAGCCAGGGCTTCGGGCCCCGTGGCCCCCTCGGGTGGACGGTAGGAAGGCGGCTTGGTCACCTCGAAGTCGGGAACGTCGTGCCCCGTCCACCGCCCCCGGTCGGCATCCCACCACACGTAGGCCTTCCGGTCGCTCCAGGGCCGTCCGTCCGGATCCGCCGAGGCCCGGTTGTAGAGGATGCGACGGTTGGCCGGCCAGGCCCAGCCCCACTCGGCCGCCACCCAGTCCTGCTCGGAGCCCGGCCGGCGACGGGCGGCCTGGTTCACGCCGTCGGCGAACACCCCGGTGTAGATCCAGCACCCGGCGGCGGTGGAGCCGTCGTCCCGCAGCTCAGTGAACGAGGACAGCGGGCGCTCGTCGGCCACCTCGAATCCGTTGATCTCCCGGAGCACGGCTTCGGCACTGGGCTCGTCGTGCGGACCGTGCACGGGGTAGTCCCAGCCGAGGTCGAGGACGGGCCGGTCCCGCCGCTCGGTCGACCCGGCCAGCCGCTCCCGCACCAGCCGGCCGAGGTGGAAGGCGAACCACAGCTCGGACCGGCAGTCACCCGTCGGCTCGACCGCCTTCTCCCGCCACTGCAGCAGGCGCTGGGTCTGGGTGAAGGTGCCCTCCTTCTCGACGTACGACGCCGCCGGCAGCAGGAACACCTCGGTGCGGCACTCTGCGGGCACGATCTCGCCGGTGGCGATCTCCGGGCCGTCCTTCCAGAACGTGGCGCTCTCGATCTCGAACAGGTCTCGCACCACGAGCCAGTCGAGGTTGGCCATGCCGAGCCGCTGCGCCCGGCCGTGGGCGGAACCCACCGCCGGGTTCTGCCCCAGCAGGAAGTAGCCCTTGATCTTGCCGTCGATCATGTCCAGCACCTGGCGGAAAGTGCCGTGGTCACCGGTGAGGCGGGGGAGGTAGCCGTAGGCGAAGTCGTTGTCGGCCGTGGCCGCCCCGCCCCAGTAGGCCTTGAGCAGGCTGACGGCGTACGCACGGGCGCCGCCCCAATAGCCCTTCTGGCTCGGGTCGCCCATGGCCGCGACCCAGTCGTCGAACGTCTCGTGCTCGGCGGCGTGCGGCATCGGCAGGTAGCCGGGCAGGAGGTTGAACAGGGTGGGGATGTCGGTCGACCCCTGGATGCTGGCGTGGCCGCGCAGGGCGAGGATGCCGCCGCCCGGCCGGCCCACGTTCCCGAGCAGGAGCTGCAGGATGGCCCCGGTGCGGATGTACTGCACACCGGTGCTGTGCTGGGTCCAGCCCACCGAGTAGACGAGGGTCGTCGTTCGCTCCCGGTTGGAGCTGCGGGTCCACGCCTCGCAGACCTCGAGCAGCTGCTCGGGAGACACGCCGCACACCCGCTCGACCATCTCCGGGGTGTAGCGGGCGAAGTGGCGCTTCAGGACCTGGTACACGCAGCGGGGGTGCTGCAGGGTCTCGTCCCGTTCGACGTGGCGCGGGATGGCCGGGCCGTGCGACTCGTGCTGGAGGCCGCTGGCCGTCTCCCGGCGCATCGCGGTGTCGCCGGTGTCACTCGAGGCCCCGGACGGGTCACCGTCGGCCTCCTGTCCGGCGTACTGCCAGGTCGTCTCGTCGTAGGTCCTCCCCTCGGGGTCGAAGCCGGAGAACAGGCCGTCGAGGTCCTCGGTGTCCCGGTAGCCCTCCCCCACCAGGCTGGCGGCGTTCGTGTAGGCGACGACGTACTCGCGGAAGTCCAGCTCGTTCGAGAGGACGTAGTTCACGACGCCGCCCAAAAAGGCGATGTCGGTGCCGGCCCGCAGGGGCACGAACGTGTCGGCCAGGGCACTGGTCCTGGTGAAGCGTGGGTCGATGTGGATGACCTTGGCGCCCCGCTGCTTGGCCTCGACCACCCACTGGAATCCGACCGGGTGGGCCTCGGCCATGTTGGAGCCCTGGATCACGATGCAGTCGGCGTTCACCAGGTCCTGCTGGAACCCGGTGGCCCCTCCCCGCCCGAAGCTGGTCCCCAGACCGGGGACGGTGGCCGAGTGTCAGATCCGCGCCTGGTTCTCGACCTGGATGGCCCCGAGGGCGGTGAAGAGCTTCTTGAGGAGGTAGTTCTCCTCGTTGTCCAGCGTGGCGCCGCCGAGGCTGGCGATCCCGCGGGTCCGGTTGAGGGGCCGCCCGGCATCGTCCACGTCCTCCCAGGTGTCGCGACGGGCGGCCACCACCCGGTCAGCGATCATGGACATGGCGGTGTCGAGGTCCAGGTCCTCCCACGTCGTGCCGTACGGGCGCCGGTAGCGGACCTTCTTCTGGCGGAGCGGGCTTCCGATGAGGCTCAGGCTCGCCGAGCCCTTCGGGCACAGCCGGCCTCGTGAGATCGGGCTGTCAGGGTCTCCCTCGACCTGGATGACCCGGCCCTTCTCCACGAACACCAGCTGTCCGCAGCCGACGGCACAGTACGGGCAGACCGAGCGCGCCACCGAGTCGGCCCCGGCGGTGCGGGGCCGCCGGCCGGCCGTGGCCGGCGAGAGCACGGCCGCCCCGCGGCCCAGCCGATCACCGCCCGTCAGCTGCCGGTACACCGGCCAGGACCCGATCCAGCTCCGCACCCCCACCTCCCGACCATGCCACGCCAGGCGATCGGCAAACAGGTGCAATCCCATTCGCCGGAAAAGACTGATGCTGGCGGACCGTTGGTCCGCCAGCATCAGGAGACTGCTATGTCACGCCGGCTGTTACGCCAGCGGGTGCCTTAGCGGCGGACGATGCGGCTGACGGCCAGCGTGCGGCGACCGGCGACGAGGGCTACCCCGGCCAGGGCCAGGAGGCCGGAACCGAGCAGGATGCCGCCGACGGGAAGGTTGCCGTTGGAGCGCTCGACCGGAGCCACGTCAAGCAGGCTGGGCGTGCTGCCAGCGTTCAAGCCGCTCCACAGGTCACTGGTGGGAGCCAGCGGCTGGGCCACCGGAGCGCCGATGGTGAGCGGCGATGCCGGGGTGCCAGCGGGGGTTGCGGCAGGCGTGGCGGTGACCGCAGCCGGGCTTGCGGCCGGAGCCGTTCCGTTCTGCGGGGTCACCGACGGGGCGGCCGCGGTGCTACCCGCACGAGGTGCGGTCGGCGCCGAGGTGCCGGCCGGAGTCGGCGTGACGGTGCTCGTCTCCGGTGCCGGCGCAACCCCTGGCGTGTTCGGCACGGGCGTGTTCGGCACCGGCGTGTTCGGCACCGGCGCGTTCGGCACGGGGGCGTTCGGCACCGGCGTGTTCGGCACGTTCACGCCGCCTGCGACGTAGACCTTGACCGCAGGGTTCGACAGGATCTCACCCTGCGGGTCCCGCTGCGTGGCGATGATGTAGCTCGGGTTGTTGCCCACGGTCGGCTGGGCCGTGTCCGGGATGGCGATGGTCACCACGAAGCTCGGTCCGACCAGCGGGGCCGCGCTGGGGATGGGGGCCACCGAGTGAGGGGCGGTCGCCGTCTCGGGGGTGTCCCAGGTCAGGATGACCGGGACGCCGTCCACGAGGGTGCCGACGCGGACGTCGACGACCTCTCCCGGCCTGACCGTGGGCACCGAGTTCGTGGTCCCGGGTGAGGTCACCTGGACGCTCGGGACCGCCGAGCAGGCGAAGGCGATACCCCCGATCGCCGTGGCCGTCGCGAGACCGCCGAATGCTCCGGCAGCCACCTTCCTGTGCAGTGCGTTCATCAACGTCCCTCTCTCCGAAGCATTGCTCACATTGTGTCGGCAACGACCGCGTTTGTCAACCGAAGACTGACGCCTAGGTCACATTTCGTGGAGGTTGCCGTCGGCGTGTTGGACCACGATCCGCCTGAGAAGCGCCCAAGGCGCTCAACGGTCTCAGACGGCGCTCCTTCGCCGACGGATCTGGGCCAGGTTCAGCGAACGTCCGCCACCACCCCACGGGTCAAGGCCCGGATTGGCGATTCGAAAGGATCCTCGGAGCTCAGGATCGATCCGGCTCCGGGCGCGGCTGCGGCCCCGCCGAAGCGGGGCCGCAGTCGTGTTGTCCTATGGGCTAGAGGCCCGACTCGGTGCTAGGCGGGGTCGTTGGCCACGACCGCGGTGCCCGTGAGGTCCGACGTCATCAGCCGGTCGATGTGCGGACGCAGGTTGAGCGGCGCTGCGGTGAGCGTCGTCTCTGCGTTGGCCGCCGACCCACCCTGGCTGAGGACCAGGAGGCCACCGATCCGACCCACGAAGGCTCCGAGGAGCGCAGCGTGCATCGGCTCGTTGCCATCGGCCGTGAAGACGATGTTCCGGGGCAGGCCCCGGTCCAGCGACTCCTTGACCACTGCGCTCGACGTGGCGAACTGGTCCGCACCCGAGAGGCGGGTCAGCGTCCCCGGGATCAGGGCGGCCACCACGAAGGTGGGCTCGGTGCATGTCGTGGCCGGAGCCACCACAGTGCAGGGCTGGGTGCCCGTTGCCGTGGCCGGAGCCGACAGCGTGACGCTGGTGGGGCTGGCCACGGCGGTGATCGTCGTGTTCAGGGCGATGCCCGGACCGCTGAATCCCCGACCGACGTCTCCGCTGGTGAAGGCGCCGTTCGTCGACGTGAAGGTGGTGGAGCCGGTGGTTCTGGCGCCACCCGTGATGTTGCGGGCCTGGATCTGGTTGCTGATCACGCCGCTGGAGCCGACGATGACGACCCTGTTGACGTTCAGCGCCGCGATGGCGCTGAGCGTCACCGCCGGAATCGAGTTCAGGTCGGTGTACAGGATCGGCAGGCGCCGGTTGGCCGCCAGCGCCGAGGCGGAGGCCGCCGAGGCGCTGTTCGGGTTGGCCAGGATCACTGCGTCGAACGCCGGGAGCGGCGTGGTCGAGCAGACGACGTTCGCGGTGTTGGGCACCGGGCACGGCTTGTCGATGGCACGACGACGGTCGAGGGTCAGCGCGATGTTCGCGGCGACCTCGGCCGGGGTCCCGCCGGCGATCCGGACGACCTGGGCGGCCGGAACACCGGCGGCGACCAGCTGGGCCTCCACCGCGGCGGCCACCTTGGTGACGTCACCGACGATGTATGCGCCGACCGGCTTGATGCGGGTGACCTCAGCAGCCACGTTGGCCGGAAGCCCGGCCTGAGGCGTAGCGAGCAGCGGGCCGAGGTTGGCTCGAGCCAGGACGCCACCGGCCAGAGCCGACGGCATGTCTGCCTCGTTCACGATGACCGGCCGGGCCCAGGGCCTCGTCGTGAAGCCCTCGCCGTGAACGGCCTCGCCACCACCCGGGTAGGTGGACTGCGACAGAGCAACGCTCAGGCTGGGCGCCGCACCGGAGCCGACGTTCGCCGTCGGGATCGGGCCGGACACCGTGTTCAGCTCCACCTTGCGCAGGACGATGTCCAGCGAGTCGGTGTCGACGTTGCCGAGGCGGGCGTCCATGTCAGCGACGAGCAGCCGCTCGTTCCCCAGCTGGACCAGGGCGGGCCCGTAGTCCCAGTAGGCGCTGAAGCGGTAGTCATACCCGACGTCGTTGTTGTGCGACCGGTCGTTGACCCGCCGGTTGAACGAGAAGCTGAGGCCGTTGTTGCTGGACTGGGAGTAGTAGGTGTCGCCGAGGCGTGGGTCCGTGCAGTTCGAGTGGCTGTGCACACAGGCGTAGTTGCTCAGTGCGCTGCCGCCCGGGGTTACTGCACCCTTGCGGTCGGAGGTGTTCAGGTACCAGTGACGGCGGTCCTCCCAGGCGATGTCGATCCGGCCATCCCGGGCGACGATCATCGTGGGGTGCCGGGTCTGGGTGAGCTCGGCCGCGGCCAGGTCGGGCTTCTTGGCCTCGTTCAGCTGCTGCAGGTTGCCCCACGTGGCGCCCTGGTCGGTGGACCGCAGGAACCACGGGTCCATGTCCCAGTTCATGAAGTGGTCAGCCGACTTGAAGCCGGTGGGACCGAAGGACGGGCACGGGAAGCTGTTGCTCGACCCGGATGCGCCGTAGGGACCCGGACCGCAGTTGTTGGACCCGGGCTGGGTCGGCCCTGCGTTGAAGGTCGTGTAGACCTCGCCGTTGGTGCCGACGGCCAGGCGGGCCTGGTGATTGCCGACGAAGAGGCTGCCGGCGGGCGAGATGAAGCCGCGAAGGGCGATGGCCCGGCTGCGGGCCCAGGTCTGGCCCAAGTCCATCGACTTGGCCACCACGAGGTAGCTGTCCGTCGTGGACTCGTTGATCTGCTCACAGGCCGGCGGGCAGGTGCCAGCGTTTCTCGGTGCGATCCAGCCGACGTACAGCGGCCGAATGCCACCGATCTTGTTGCTCGAGCTGGAGGCGACGATCGGAGCGGCCAGCGAGGTGCCACCGGTGGAGCCGAAGAACTGCGCGTCACCGAAGGAGAAGATGCCGCCGTCGGACGCCACGTTCCAGTAGCCGTTCCTGCTGGGCGTGTCGGCCATGCCCACCACCGGCTTGGCCAGCGGGATCCCACCGGTCGAGCCGGAGAAGGCGGCGTCGCCAAAGGCGAAGATGCCGCCGTCGGTGGCCACCAGCCAGTAGCCCTGGCCGGACGGCGTGGGCGCCATCCCGACGATCGGCTTGTTCAGCGGG
>JBKJUI010000115.1:0-2949 GCA_046590775.1 Acidimicrobiales bacterium | reverse complement strand
GCGTCGCCCGGCAACCAGGCCAGGTCTCCGCCCCGCCCAAGCCACAGCGGCGGGCCGACCTCGTGCCCGCCGTCGACGTCAAGGATGTGAACGACGTCCTCCTCGCGCCCTCCCTCGTCGATGGCGTACGCCAGGTACCGGCCGTGTGGAGACGGCAGCGCCCACTGGACGACGACGGTCCCATCCTCCGAGAGGCGGGCGGGGTCGAGGATGACGCGCTCGGAACCGTCCTCGGCGACGACCCACGACGCCTGGTCCTGCCCCTGCACACGCCTGGAGAAGAAGGCTCGCCCGCCTCGCATCCGAGGGAGGCCGACGACCCCGGGCGTGAGCGCCTCCAGTCGCCGTCGGAGGTCGGAGCGCGCCGGCCACCGCTCCAGGTGCTCGGCATACAGCGCCGCCTGCTGCTCGAGCCAGGTGCGCACGGCGGGATCGTCGCCGTTCTCGAGCCAGCGATAGGGATCGGCGACCCGGTGCCCGTGGAGGTCGTCCACCAGGTCGGACCGCTCGGCGCTCGGGTAGGGCACGCCGAGGCAGAGTAGGGGCCTTGCAGATCTGGCTGCTCCCGCTGTGGCTGGCCGACACCAACGCCTACGTCGTGGCCGCCGACGGCCCAGGCGGCGAGTGCGTGCTCATCGACGCACCACCCGCCCCCGCCGCCATCCTCGGCCTGCTGCAGGAGCACGGCCTGCGGCTGTTGGCCCTGCTCAGCACCCACGGCCACCTCGACCACGTCGGCGGGGTGGCCGCGGTGATCGGAGGCCTCGAGAAGGACCCCGAGCGCCCCGTGCCCGTTCACATCCATGACGACGACCGCCACATGCTGCTCGACCCGCTGGGAAACGGGGGTGACTTCGGGCGCTACCTGGCCCAGGAGGGCCTGGACCTCACACCTCCCGAGCTGATCGAGGGCCTGGACGACGGCCAGGTCGTGAGCGGCGGCGGGTTGGCGTTTCACGCCATTCACACCCCGGGCCACACCCGTGGCTCGGTCTGTCTCCGCCTCGAGGTCGACGGCGAGGCCCCGCTGCTCTTCTCCGGAGACCACCTCTTCGCCGGCTCGATCGGCCGCACCGACCTGCCCGGGGGCAGCTACGAAGAGCTGGCCAACTCGATGCGAGAGAAGATCCTCCCCCTCGACGACGAGATCACCGTCCTCCCCGGCCACGGCAGCAGCACCACCATCGGCCAGGAGCGGCGCACCAACCCCTTCGTCCTCCAGATGCTCGAACCGTAAGTAAGGCGGCTCGCCACAACTCAGTCGGGCCTGCCCACTTCTGGTGTCCCCAGGGACCAAAGGTGGGCAGACTCGTCGCCGGCCCCCGGCTCCCTCGGCGCTCAGCCTCGTCGCAGGTCCGCCGACCTCGGCCGGTAGAACGGCACTGAGTCGAGCACTCCATCCTGGTGCCCGGCCCGGGCCGGGGAGCGGTGGCTGCGGCGCTTCCCGTCGACCGTCGCGGGCGAACCCATGGCCGAACGGATCCGGCGGAGGAACCCGCCGGCGGCGCGGCTGGAGCCGGCCGAGGCCACGTCGAAGATGGGTCGCTCGAAGATGGGCGAGAAGCGGTCGGGGAAGCCGGGCATCGTGCAACCGATGCAGATCCCCCCCATCGTCATGCAGCCGCCGTTGCCGTCGATGACCCCGCGCTCGGCGATGTTGCACTGCACGACCGGCCCCCAGCACCCCAGCTCGACCAGGCAGGCGGCACCCTCCGGCTGGGTGGAGAAGACCCCATCGTCGTAGTAGCTGAGCCGGTTGCAGCTGCTGTGCACCGTGTCGGTGAACAGCCAGGCCGGACGGCCGAGCGAATCGAGCTCGGGGGCTGGAGCCAGACCGTTGAGGTGCAGGAGGAGGGCGGCCAGCGTCTCGGTGTAGTTGTCACCGAGGGGGGCGCAGCCGGGGATGTTGACCACCGGCAGCCCGGCCGCTGACCGGAAGCCGTCGCCGAGGTGCTCGGTGAGGCCCCGTGCTCCCGTGGGGTTCCCGGTGGCAGCCGGTATGCCGCCCCAGGCCGCGCACGTCCCGACGGCGATCACCGCCGCCGCCCCCGGCGCCAAGCGCTCGAGCCACTCGCTGGTCTTGACCTGGCGACCGGTCCGGTGGTCCTGGCCCAGCCCGGACCAGGAGCCGGCGCCCGCCGTGGACTCGTCCAGGACCGACCCCTCCCAGGTGATCACGTACGGGGCGTCCAGCTCGCCGGCCTCCGCCATCAGGAGGTTGGCCACCCACTCCGAGCCCGACTCGGTGGACAGGAGCGCGTGGACCAGCTCGACGCGCGGCAGGCCCGGGATGACGCCGGTCATGAGCTGCTCGATCCGGGGGTGGGTGGCCCCCGTGGCCGACACGGTGCACCCCTCGCACGAGGCGCCGCCGAGCCAGATGAGGTACACCTTCCTCAGAGGACCGAGGGCCAGCGGGTCAGCGGGCTCGACCACGCCCCGGCTGCGCACGGCCAGCGGAGCCAGCGGGTCCTCAGGTCGGTACTGGATGGAGGGCGAAGTGAGCATTCGCCCTCCTATCGGCTACGGCGAGCACCTTCTGAGGCAGTTGACGGCAAAAGCCTCAGGATGGTTCCTGGCGGGTCGATGAAACCTGCGTGAAGTCCCGTTTGTGGGCCGGCCTCCCCGCGTCGGGGCGCCGTGCCCCCTCGGCGACCGGCGCAGGCGGGAGGACCCCGCCCCTGGCCGTCACCGCCTACCTGCCGGTCGCCGCGCTGGGCGCCGTCGCCGGCTCCCTGGGCCTCGCCGGTCTCGTCATGACGACCGGGGCCCGGGCCACGCTCCTCGTCTCGGCCGCCGTCGTGCTGGTCCTGGCCGGCGGCTCGGCTGCGGCGCTGCGTCGTCGACTGGTCAAGCCGCTGCACCTCCTGGAGCTGACCGCGACTCTGGCGGTCGCGGGCGAGGAGGGCCCGGCGGCCGCGGGCCCGATCCCCGCCGACCTGGCCCCCC
>JBKJUI010000278.1:0-4127 GCA_046590775.1 Acidimicrobiales bacterium | reverse complement strand
GTTGGTTTCAACCAGATCCTCATCCACCAGATCGGCCCCGACCAGGAAGGCTTCCTCCGCTTCTACGAGACCCAGGTGCTGACAATCCTTGAGGCGACGATCTGGCAGGTTCACTGGCCCGGATGGATCGGCCCCTGTCTCAGCGGCCAGGGATTGGGGTTGCCGTCTCGATGACGGTGCAGATGACTGCGTCCCGGCCGGCCCGTTGGGCGTCTTCGGCTGTGTCCCGTGCTGTGGCCAGGGTTGCTCGGAGTGTTGTGAGGTCGGCGAGCTGGCGGTCGATGTCGCTGAGTCGGGCGTCGAGGAGTTTGATGACGGTGGCGCAGGGCTGCTGGCCTGTGCGTTGGAGGTCGATGATGCGGGCGACTTCGTCGAGGCGGAGTCCGACGGCTTTGGCTTGGCGGATGAACCGCAGGACGGCGAGGTCTTCGGGCCCGTAGGTGCGGTAGCCGGCGTCGGTCCGTGGCGCCGGCTCGAGGAGGCCCCGCTGCTCGTAGAGCCGGATCGCCTTCGGGGTGATCCCGGCCTGTTCGGCGGCTTCGCCGATCGTGACGCGACGCTCGTTCAGGGTCACCGGTGCCCGGCTTGACCTTGCCCCATGGGCAAGGTTCTACCGTCGCCCACGACATTGTCAACCGCCCGTTCCGCGGCGGGAAGGGTGCCCCCCGTGACGACCGATCGACCTCATCCCGCCGTCGAGTCCGAGCCGACCGGCCGGTGGGGGCCTTCGCTGTGGTTGCTGGCTGGGGCCACGTTCCTGATCTTCTTCCAGGCGTTCATGATCGCGCCGCTGATCCCGCGTCTCTCGGTGCTGTTCGGATCGACCCCGTCGAGCGTCGGGTGGGCGGTGCCGGCCTATCCCATCCCGTACGGGTGATGACGTTGGTGTGGGGTCCGTTGTCGGACCATGTCGGCCGGGGCCCGGTCATCCTCGGCTCGCTGGGGGCGTTCGTGGTGCTGACCGCGGCCACCGCCGCCGCCGATGGCGCGGGGATGTTCATCACGGCCCGTGTGGTCACCGCCGTCGGGGCCAGCGGTGTGGTCCCGATCGCTTTGGCGCTGATCGGTGATGTGGTCCCGTTTCAGGAGCGGGGTCGGGCGTTGGGGCTGTTCTTCGGGGCCATGGCCGGCGGCATCGCCTTCGGATCCAGCGCCGGGGCCGTCGCCGAGCCGGTTGTCGGGTGGCGGGGCCTGTTCCTGAGCGTCGCCGCGGCCGGCGCCGGCGTCCTGTTCGGCCTGTTGGGTGTGGGGCGGCTGTTCCTGCGGCCCGAACCGGGGGCGCCGCCGGTTCCGATGGTGGCCGAAGGTTCGGGGGGCCTGGTGGCCGATCGTCGCGGGCGGCGGACCTACTCCTACGTGCTCGTCGGCGCCTTGTTGCTCTCGGGCGTCTACACCTGGCTTGGGTTGTACTTCGAGCGGCGGTTCGATCTCGGGCAGGTGGGGATCGGGTTGGCGTTGCTCGGCTGTGGCGTCCCCAGCTTCGTGGCAGGCCCGTTCATCGGCCGGCGGGCCGACCGGTCCGGCCGAGCCCGGCTCATACCCTTGAGTCTGGCCGTCGCCGCCGGCTGCGCCCTGGTCCTCACCGCTGACATCCCGCTGGCGGTGGCTGGGATGGCCGTGGCCGTCCTGTCGTTGGGTTACGACCTCACCCAACCGCTCCTGGCTGGCATCGTCACCCAGCTGTCCACCCGCCGCGGCCAGGCGATGGGCCTCAACGTGTTCACCCTGTTCGTCGGTTTCGGGCTTGGCAGCCTCGCTTTCCAGTCCCTGCTGAGCGCCGGGTTCTCCACCGCCCTGGTGGCCTTCGGGGGCATCGGTCTGGTCGCCGCCGGGTTGGCCGTCCCGTTGTTCGCCACCGAGACGCCGGCGGCCCCATGACCGTGACTGCTGGGCCTTCGGCGCTGCGGCGGGCACTGGCCCGGCCCGGCTTCCGCCGGCTGTTCGCAGCCCAGACCGTGTCGCGGTGGGGTGACACGTTCAACTCCGTCGCCCTGGTCATCCTCGTCTACCGGCTGACGGGGTCGGGCGTGAAGGTGGCTGCCACCGTCGCCTTCGAGATCCTCCCGGTCCTGCTCCTCGGTTTCGTCGCCGGCGCCATCGTCGACCGCCACTCCCGTCGGCAGGTCATGATCTCAGCCGACCTGGGACGGGCCGTGGTCGCCGTCGTCTTGGTGTTGTTCCACGACCAGCTGGCCGTCGTCTACCTCGCCGCCTTTCTCCTCTCGGGTTTCAGCGTGTTCTTCAACCCGGCGGCGGCCAGCATGCTCCCGACCGTCGTGCCCGAGGACGAGGTCGTCGGCGCCAACTCGGCGGTCTGGTCGGCGGCGGTGATCTCCCAGATCGCCCTGGCGCCCCTGGCCGGGGCCCTCGTCGCCTTCGCCGGTCCCGGGCCCGCCTTCGCCATCAACGCCGCCACGTTCCTTGTCTCCGCTGCGTTCCTCCGGGGCATGCCCGCCACGGCACGGGTCCCTGCTCCCACCAAGAGGCTCGGCGACATCGCCGAGGGGCTCCGCACCATCCGCTCCAGCCGCTTCCTCAGCACTCTGGCCGGCGTTCAGGGTCTCGCCGCCCTCTCCGCCGGCGCCACCTCCGCCCTCCTCGTCGTCCTCGCCGAGGAACACCTCGACGTCGGGCCAAGCCAGTTCGGGCTCCTCATCGCCGCCATCGGCGTGGGCGCCGGGTTCGGACCGCTCGTCCTGCAACGGATCGTCGACGACGTCCGCCGCCCCACGTTCCTCTACGGCCCCTACCTGCTGCGCGGCCTCGTCGACATCGTCCTGGCCGCCACCCGCAGCTTCGGCATCGCCGCAGGTGCCCTCGCCGTCTACGGCGTGGGCACCAGCACCGGGAACGTCACCTACAACTCGGTCCTCCAAACGGCTGTGCCCGACCGCCTCCGCGGTCGGGTCTTCGCCTTCTACGACGTCGTCTGGCAGGCCGCCCGCCTGACCAGCATCGGCGTCGGCGGCGTCCTGGCCGACATCTTCGGGGTCGTGGCCGTCTACTGGGCCGGCGGCCTGCTCCTCCTCGCCGCCGGCGCCCTCGGCCTCATCCGGGGCCGCACGGTCGACATCGACACCACCCTCCCCACCGGCTGAACCCGGCTGGCAGGGTTTCAGGGCCGTCCAGCTTTGGCCCGGACCAGGACGTCTTCGAGGAGCTCTTCGGTGACGAGGCCGATCTTGTACCCGAGGACGAAACCCTCAGGGCTGATGAAGAACGTCTCGGGTGGTCCGCGGACGCCGTACTCGAGGGCGAACTGGCCGTCGGGGTCGATCAGGAGCGGTCCGACGGGTCCCCGCTGGTCGCGGAAGGCGCGGGCTGCCTTCTCGGTGTCGGTGTAGAGGACTTGGACGACGACGGCGTCGCCTGTGGCTCCGTGTTTGGCTTGGAAGGCTTGGAGGTCGGGGTGTTCCTGTTGGCAGGGCACGCACCAGGAGGCGAAGAAGTTGAGCATCACGTAGCGGCCCCGGAGGCTGGCCAGGGACAGGGGCACTCCGTCGATGGTGGCGTAGGCGACGTCGGCGTTGGGCGCCAGCTTTCCGACGACCAGGCGGCCAGGGTCGGGCGGCTTGGCGTAGACGAGGAGGCCAAGCAGGGACAGGATGGCGGCGGCAGCGCCGGCGACGACCCAACGGACGGTGTGACGCCCACGCCCGGCTCGACCCGCTTCAACCTGGTCCGTGTCGACATCGTGGATGTCGTCGTCGGCGGTGGGGACGGTGACGGTCATCCGGGGCTCTGGTAGCGGGTCTGCCAGCTGCGGCCGGCGTCGACGGATTCGTAGATGGCGGTGCGCTCGTCGGGTGTGGTGACGGCGACGACGAGCCGGTCGTCGGTGGCGAGGAGGGCTTGCGGTTGGCCGTCGACGTCCCCGGCGGCCTGCCAGGTGGCGCCGCTGTCGGTGCTGCGGTGGGAGCCGCCGGTCTGGTCGACGCCCCACAGGGTGCCGCCGGGGGCCCAGGAGAGGGCGACGAGGATCGGGGCGCCGCTGATCGGCTGCCAGGTGCGGCCGCCGTCGGCGGATGCAAGGGTCCCGTCGGGCCCGCCGGCCACGAGGTGGTCGACGCGGGCGGGGTCGACGGCGAAGCCGAAGGCCTTGATGGTGGAACGGGTCTCCCAGCTGG
>JBKJUI010000262.1:0-7939 GCA_046590775.1 Acidimicrobiales bacterium | reverse complement strand
CTCATCCGCCCTGGACGCGACGAAGAAAGCCAACGCCTCCGCGGTGGCCGGCATCGGCGAGAAGCCCTCCTCCCGGGCCCACACCGACCAGGTCCCCCACAGGCTCTCGTTGGCCCTCCTCGTCGACGGCGCCAACTGGGCCTGGGGGCTGCTCAACACCTTGGCCTCGGCCACCAGGTCGGCCAGGGGGGCCGGGTCGAAGCCGATGTCCTTGCGACCAACCGGTTGACCGCCGGCGCTAGCCAGCACCCGGTCGGTCGACAGGATGTCCTCGCCGTTCAGGTCACCGGGGCGGAGGTCCTCGACATAGCGGACGGTCATGTCCATCGAGGCATGCCGCAGCTGCATGGTGATGCTGGCCAGATCATGCGGATCAGCCAGGTAGCGGTGGGTGGCCCACGACCGGCGCAGCGAGTAACCCGACACCGTCGACGGCAACCCCACCCGGACAGCCAGGTCCTGCACGATCCCCCGGATGTCCCCCGCCGGCAGATGATTGCCCGCCGCCTTGCGGCCCGGGGCCCGGTGATGGAGGTTGGTGAACAGCGGGCCGTCAGCATCGCCCCGCACCGCCAACCACCGGTCCAACGCCCGGATCGGGTCCAAGGCGTCGTCCCGCCGCTCCAGCAGCACGGCCTGGTCGGCCATCGTCCTGGTCGTCTTGGTCACCGGCAACCGCAACCGGTAGAAGCCACCGACCGGTTCGATGTCCTCCACCCGGGCCCGGGACAGCTCCTCCACCCGCAACGCGCCGCAGTAACCGACACACACGATCGCCACATCCCGCACCAGCAACCGGGCCGGCACCCCATCGGCAGAGGTCACCGGGTCGAACACGTCGAGGGCTTCCTGGAACAGCAGGCGTTGGGTGAACAGCCGGCCGTCAACGGCGGCCGCCACCAGATGGCAGACCGCCCGCACCGGGCAGCCCACCCACCCCGGGTCAGCCTCCAAACGGACCGTCGCCGCCGCCAACGGCGGGTGCTTTCCCCGCCGCCCCAGCACCGGGAGGGCAAGTACGGCCCAACGGCCGGCCGGGTCGACCTCGATGTCGTCGACGGTCAGCTCCGCCAACTGGCGGGGCTTCACCATCGGCAACGCCGCACGGACCACCTTCGCCACGAACTTGAGTCCCAAGGCCGGAAGCACCTCTGCCATGGCCAGCAGCGCCCCCACCGACAACACCGGCGCCGGCCGCCGCGGCTCACCCGTCCCGTCCCGGGAGACGGCCCGCAGCGTCGCCCTCGCCGCCGCAATGACCGACGAGCCGCCCTCCGCCGCCTGCTCGTGGAACCAGGCGACGGCCGACAGGTTCGCCACGATCCCCGCCTGACTCACCCCCGCCCGATGCCGAGCCAGCACGAACGCCGCCACATGCGCAGGGTCCGCCGGCAACGCCACCACCCCGTGGTGCTCAGCGAACGCCCGCCACATCCGCCACCGCCGCTCATACGACGCCCGCGTCCCCGGCGACACATCCCGGGCCGCCCGCAGCAGTTCAGCAACCGTGGCGTCGAGAGCCTCGAGATCCACCACTCGGTCGCCGCCACCTCCTATGCTCGCACCACGCCCACTAAGTCAAGCGTGACCCTACCGCCCAGGGCCTAGTAACGCAACCTACGATCCATTCGTGGACCAGTGCCAGGGCTCAGACGGCAGGTTGCGGAAGCCGAACCGGCCGGCGTTGGCAGCCAGCCAGACGAAGCACGGGCTGCCGCGGGACTGGATGAGGGCGCTGTTGCACTGGAAGTCGATGGCCAGCCCGCGCTCGTGCATCGACTGGCCGGGACGGGCCGTGGGTGGGCGGCAGGACGAGGCCGGTGAGTTGTAGATGTCGGGGCAGCCGTTGTTTCGGCGCGTCTGGATCTGCGCCTGCGGCGAGCGGTAGCCGCCGCCGCTCAGCCGGATGCCGGCCCCGTCGGCGGCGCCGAGCAGGGCCGCCAGCTGGCCGGCGATCGAGCTGGCCACCTGGATGCCCCGGACCGACACGATGTCGCCGGCGCCGACGATGGAGATCGGGCCACCGCCTCCGCCCCGGGGGGCGGCCTGCGCCGCCAGCTTGACGGCCAGCGCCGCCTCCCGCTTGGTGATCTCGGCGGACAGGGCGGCGTCGACGCCGGCCAGCCCCTGCGCCTCGGAGAGGCTGCGGTCGAGGCGCTCGGACACCTGCTCGGCGTAGCCGAGCTGCTCGGCCCTGGCCTTGTTGAGCGACTGGAGGCGGTTCTGGGCGGCGGCCAGCTGCTTCTCGGCGGCCGCCGCCGCCGTGCGCCGCTGCCTCGACGCGGCGGCCAGGTCCTTGCGGGCCGCCTCGAGCCGGTCGAGGGCGTCGGTCCGGCGGCCGGTGGCCAACGCCCCGTAGGCCCGGGCCCGGCTGATGTCGTTGATGTCGTCACCCTGCACCTGCACGACGCGGGCCGATCCGGCCGTGTAGGACAGCACGGCCGCCCTGCGCATCCCCTCCTCGGCCGCCCGCACCGCCTCGAGGGCCTGGGCCTCGGAGGCCCGGGCCCGCTCGGCGGCCTGCCGGGCGCTCTGGGCGGCAGCGTCGGCGCGCTGCATGGCCGCGGACTGCGCCGTGACGTTGCCGGCCAGGGCGTCGAGGGACGCCGAGACCTTGGCGTCGTCAGCCTCGAGGGCGTTGACCTGGGTGGCCAGCTGGGCCTTCTTGGCCAGGACCTCGGCCCGCTCCTTGCGCAGCTCGTCGTCGCTCTTGGCGGCGCTGGCCGGCGTGGCCAGGCCGACGCCGAGGAGCAGGACGAGCGTGGCCAGGGTGCCGAGGCGGCGGCGGCCGCCGCCGCGACCGGCACCAATCGGCTCGAGCACGCTCCCGCAATGTACTAGGAGGTCCCCATGGCCGACCGAATCGGGCGGTTGGGTGGATTCGGAGCGGGTGCACAACCGTCCGCCGGGGTACGCCATGGTTCATGGCCGAGACCGACTTCCACGCGTCCAGCAGCCGGGGCAAGGCCCTCTCGCTGGCCGACTTCCAAGGCAAGGTGCCGGTGGTGCTGGTCTTCGTCGGCCCGCTGGACCCGGGCAGTCACGAGGTGGCCGACCTCGACCGCCACCACGTCGACTTCGGTCGCGAGCGGGTGCAGCTGCTGGTCGTGGCCCAGGCCGACGGGGCCGACGTGCGGGCCGTGCCGTTCAGCGGCCTCGACCTTCCCGTCCTGGCCGACCCCCATGACGACCTTCGGGCCTCGTTCGCCACGCCCGAGGCCGAGCTCGCCGGCTCCGAGGGGCCGCATTTCGCCATCATCCTCGACAAGCAGGGCCAGCAGGTCGAGCGCCTCCGCTTCGGTGGCGCCGAGCCCCTCGTGGCCCGGGTCCGGGAGCTGGGCGACCAGCTCCACGCCTGACCCCCTGGGTCAGGCCAGCCCGAGGCGCTCGAGCTCCATCCGACTGAAGCCACCGAGGAGGCGGGCCTCGACGTTCACCGGCGGATGCAGCGTCACACCGTGCTCGACCAGGAGGCGGCGGAACTCGGCCTCGGGCTCGAGGTTCCGGGCGGCGCACAGGTGGACGAACCACCGCGACCCGATCGCGACGTGTCCCACCTCCTCGGCCAGGATCACCTCGAGCACCGCCACGGTGGCCTCGTCACCCACCGCCTGCAGCCTGCGCACCATCCCGGGCGTGACGTCGAGGCCCCGGGCCTCGTTGACCCGGGGCACCAGCGCCATGCGCGGCAGCGGGTCGACCGCCGTCCGCACCGCCATCGCCCACTGGCCGTCGTGGGCCGGCAGGTCGCCGTAGGCCACGTCGTCCGCCGCGAGGCGACCGGCGAGCAGCGAGAAGTGGCGGGCCTCCTCGTCCGCGACCCGGAGCCAGTCGCCGACGAACTCGGCCCCCAGGTCGAAGCCCCACCCGTAGCGGTGCACGGCGTCCAGCGCCAGGTTCACCGCCGTCAGCTCGATGTGGGCCACGGCGTGCACCAGCGCCGCCCGACCGGCCGGCGACCCCACCGGCCGGCGGGGCACATCCCGCGGGTGCACCAGGACCGGCCGATCCGGCATCCCCGGCCGGTCGACCGCCACCATCGGCCGGCTCGGCGCCACCAGCTCCAGCTCGCCCGCAACCCAGGCGACCCGCAGCGCCCGCGTCTTCGCCAGCTTGGCCCCGACGTCCCGCTCAGCCAACGCCACCCCGGCCACGTCGATCACCGAGCTGGTCACGCGCCGCAGCCTGCCAGCAGGGCGCCGACGGCGCGGCGGAACGAGCGTCAGACCGGGCCGCTGTTGCGCCTCAAGCGACGGCGGCGACCTCGAGCCAGCGCTCGTAGAGGTGGGCGTAGGTGCCGTTGCGGGCCACCAGCTCGTCATGGCTGCCCACCTCGACCAGGTGGCCGTGCTCGAGGACGAGGATCAGGTCGGCCCGCGCCGCGGTGGCCAGGCGGTGGGCCACGGTGATCGAGGTGCGGCCGGCGCTGAGGCGCTCGAGGGCCCTGCCGACCCGCACCTCGGTAGCCGGGTCGAGGGCGCTCGTGGCCTCGTCCAGCACCAGCACGCCGGGGGCGGCGAGGCCGGCCCGGGCCAGGGCCACCAGCTGGCGCTCGCCGACCGACAGCTGTTCGCCCCGCTCGCCGACCGGCGTGTCCAGGCCGGCGGCGAGCCCGTCGAGCCAGTCCTCGAGGCCCAGGTCGGCGAAGGCGGCGCGCACCGCCTCGGCGGTCGCCTCGGGACGGGCGAAGCGGACGTTGTCGCCGATCGTCCCGTCGAAGAGGAACACCTCCTGGGGCACCACCAGCAGGTTGCGGCGCAGCGAGCTCGGCTCGGCCAGGCGAAGGTCGACGCCACCGACCTCGACCGTGCCCTCGGCCGGGTCGGCCATGCGGGCCAGCAGCTTGCCCAGGGTGCTCTTGCCGGAGCCGGTGGCGCCGACGAGCGCCGCCCTGGTCCCGGGGCGGAGGTCGAAGGAGAGGTCGTGGAGCACCGGCCCGCCGGTCGGGTAGGCGAAGGACACGTGCTCGACCCGCACGGCCAGCGCCCCGCCGGCCGGCAGGGCGACGGCGACACCCGGGTCCGGGTCGGGGACGGCCACCGGCGCGTCGATCAGGTCCAGGATCTTCCGCCAGCCCGCCACCGCCATCTGCGTCTGGTCGAGGATCTCGGTGAACTCGGCGATCGGCTGCAGGAACAGGCCCACGAGGAAGGCGAAGGCCACCACCGTGCCGGACGAGAGCCCCCGGGCCGGGCCGAGGGCCACGCCCACGCCCAACACCGCGGCGATGGTGAGCACGGCGAAGATGTCGCCGCAGGGGAACAGGAGGGCGCCGATGGTCCCCGCCCGCACGTCGGCCTGGCGCCGCGCCCGCACCGTCTCGTCGACCCGCTCGGTGGCGTCGGCCTCGGCGCCGGCGGCCCGGATGACGTGCAGGCCGCCGATGGCCTCGGCCAGCGCGGCGAGCGTGTCGCCCACCCGGGACCGGAGGGCGTCATAGGCCCCGACCAGGCGGCGTTGCACGACCCGGAGGAGGAGGGCCAGCGGTGCCACCGTGACGATGGCCACCAGGGCCAGCCGCCAGTCGTAGACCACCATCACGATCGTGGTGACCAGCATCAGCGCCCCGTTGACGATCCACATCAGGCCGCCCCAGGCCAGGAACTGGCTGATGGTCTCGGGGTCGGAGGTGACGCGCGACAACAGGGCGCCCCGCTGCTCCTCGGCCAGGTCGGCGAGCGACAGGCGGTGGACGTGGCGGAAGGCCCGCACCCGGAGGCTGGCCAGGCTGGCTTCGGCGGCGGTCAGCAGGCGACGCTGGGTGACGGCCTGGGCCCAGGCGGTGAGGAAGACGGCCACCATGGCGGCGAGCACCGGTACCCACAGCCCAACGTCCGGAGCCGGCCGGCCCCGAGCCGGGCCGATGATCCACCGGTCCAGCACCTGCTGCACCAGGACCGGCACCACCACCCGACCGCCGCCGGCCACCAGCGCCAGCAGGACGGCCCCGGGCAGGACCTTCCGCAGCTCGGTTGCCTCACCCAGCCCCCGACGCAGCACGCCAAGCGTGGTGGATGTGCCTGCGTTCCCCGCCGCTGCGTCGTCGGTCGCTGACCCCCAGGTTTGCCTCCTCGCTCCACCGGCTCGCCTGAAGGCTCGCCTCCTCCGCTCGTCCACGCCAGCTTCACAGCCAGGGGACGCTCCTGTGTTGCCCGCCGGTGCATCGTCGGTCGCTGACCCCCTGGCTTCCCTCCTCGCTCCTCCGGCTCGCCTGGAGGCTCGCCTCCTCCGCTCGTTAGTCCAGCCAGGGGACGCTCCCTCCTCGCCGGCTTGCTCGCTGCGCTCGCGGCGATCGACGTCCTCTCGGTCGTCTCCCTGGTGGTCGGACCGGACCTCGGCGGTCATCGGTAGGCCTCGACGACGGCGCGGTAGCCGGGTTGGGTGGCGAGGAGCTGCTCGTGGGTGCCGGTGGCCACCAGGCGGCCGCGGTCGAGGTAGGCCACCTGGTCGGCCAGGCCGATGGTGCTGACCCGGGTGGCCACGACCACGGTGGTGGTGTCGAGGAGGCGCTCGTGGAGCCCGCTGAGGATGCGGCCCTCGGTGGCCGGGTCGACCGACGAGGTGGCGTCGTCGAGCAGCAGGACCCGCGGGGCCGTGACCAGCGCCCGGGCCAGGGCCACCCGCTGGCGCTGGCCGCCGGAGAGCGTGGCCCCCCGCTCGCCGACCACCGTGTCGTAACCGTCGGGCAGGCGGTGCACGAACTCGTCGGCCTGGGCCAGCGCCGCCGCCCGGGTCAGGTCCTCCCGGTCGAGGCCGCCGCCTCGCCCGAGGCCGATGTTCCCGGCGACGCTGCGGCCGAACAGGAAGGGCTCCTGGAAGGCGGTGGCCACCGCCGCGGCCAGCTCGGCGTCCTCGACGGTGGCGAGGTCGACGCCGCCGAGCAGCGCCCGTCCCTCGGTGGGGGCCAGCAGCCGCCCGAGCAGCAGGAGCAGCGTGGACTTGCCCGATCCGGTGGTCCCGACGAGCGCCAGGGTGGTGCCGGCGGCCACGTGCAGCGACACGTCGCGCAGGGCGGGGGCCACCGCTCCGTCGTCGAAGGTGAGCGAGACGTGGTCGAGGGTGACGTCGAGCGGCCCGTCGGGGAGCGGCGTGACGTGGGGTGGTTGCGGGGGCAGCGGCTCGGCCAGGACGGCCCGGACCCGGTCCCAGCCCGCCAGGCTGCGGGGCAGGTCTTCGAGGACGAAGGCGATCATCCGCAGCGGGAAGGCGAGCAGGGCGAAGAGGTTGACGAAGGCCACCAGCTGGCCCGTGGTGAGCGCCCCCTCCCGGATGCGCCACGCCCCCATGCCCACGAGGGCCACCATCCCGAGGTTGGGCAGGGCGTCGAGGACGGCGTCGTACACGGCCCGGGTGCGGGCGGCCGTGGCCCGGGCGTCGCGGAGGGCGTTGGCCTCGGCTGCGAAGCGCACGGCCTCGCGGTCCTCGGCGCCCACGGCCTTCACGACCGCAGCGCCGTCGAAGCTCTCGGTGGCCACGCTGGAGACCGTCCCGGCCCGCCGCTGCGCTTCGGTGTAGAGGTGCTCGACCCGGCTGTTCAGGCTCTGCGACAGCAGGATCACCGCCGGGAACATGACGAGGGCCACCACGCCGAGGACGGGGTCGGTGGCCACCAGCCATCCGGCGGTCAGCACGACCAGGAGCCCGACGCCGCTGGCGTAGGGCAGGGGGTTGAGGATGTCGACGGCGTTGACGACGTCGGCCTCGGCGTGGGCCAGCAGCTCACCGGTGGAGTGCCGGCGGTGCCAGGCCATCGGCAGGGCCTGGTAGTGCCGCAGGATGCGGCGGCGCAGCCGGACCTCGGCCCCGGCGCGGGCGCAGGTGGCGCACGTCCTGCGGCCGACGATGGCCGCCGACTTGGCCAGGCCGACGCCGACGAGCAGGAGGAGCGCGGCCCCAGCCGTCCCCCACGACGGCCGCCCCTCGACGAAGGCGGGCAGCA
>JBKJUI010000180.1:0-3687 GCA_046590775.1 Acidimicrobiales bacterium | reverse complement strand
GCCACCACCACGACAACTGGCGCGCCACAACGGGGCGACACCCGCCACCCTGGCCACGGCCTCGGCGCTGGCCAGCGGGGCCGAGGCCCCCACCCGGCCAGGCCTGCACCCGCTGTGACCGGCTCGAGGCGTGCCCGGCTGGCACCGCAGAGGTGCACCCGTCCCGAGCGGCGGTCGATGGACCTGCCGCTGATCGAGCCGGCCGCGGAGGCGGCCTCTGGCGAGACGCCTGGTGCGGCGGCGCCCGGGTGACCAGAGGGGCGCAGCGGGTGTAGACCGCTGCCCATGGACGTCCTCGTCGTCGTCGGCGGCGGAGCCGTCCCGGAGCGCTTCGCCGCCAGGGCCCGCCGCACCATCCACACCGAGGTCGGCGCCGACCCCACCCCGCTCATCGCCGACCTGCGGGCCCACCTCCCGCGGGTCGTGGGCGTCGCCGGCGCCGCGGCCGACGCCGTCCCGCTGGCCGTCGACCTCCACCGGGCCGGCCTCCCGATCGAGCTGGTCGTCGACGGCGTCGAGACCGGCGATCCCCGCCTGGCCGGCATCCAGGTGCGCCCCCTCACCGACCCGGGAGAGCCGATGGCGGCCGCCGAGAGCCTGATCGACCTCATCGGCCGCACCCCGCTCCTCCGCCTGGACCGCACCGCCCGCGACCTCGAGTGCCACCTGCTGGCCAAGCTCGAGACCTTCAATCCCGGTGGCTCGTCGAAGGACCGGCCGGCGCTGGTCATGATCGAGGCGGCCGAGCGAGACGGCCGGCTGCAGCCCGGCGGCACCATCGTCGAGCCGACCAGCGGGAACACCGGTGTCGGCCTGGCCATCGTCGCCGCCCGCAAGGGCTACCGCTGCACCTTCGTCTGCCCCGACAAGGTGGCCAGTGACAAGATCGCCCTCCTGCGGGCCTACGGCGCCGAGGTCATCGTGTGCCCGACATCGGTCGACCCCGGGAACCCCGACAGCTACTACTCGGTGAGCGACCGGCTGGCCCGCGAGATCCCGGGGGCCTGGAAGCCCGACCAGTACCACAACCCCGACAACCCACGGGCCCAGGAGGAGACCACGGGACCCGAGATCTGGGAGCAGACCAGGGGGCGCATCACCCACTTCGTGGCCGGCGTCGGGACGGGAGGGACGATCACCGGCGTGGGCCGGTTCCTGAAGCGCACCAGCTCGGCGGTGCAGGTGATCGGCGCCGACCCCGAGGGCAGCGTCTACTCGGGCGGCACCGGCCGGCCCTACCTCGTCGAGGGAATCGGCGAGGACTTCTGGCCCACGACCTACGACGGGTCGGTGGTCGACCGGATCATCCCGATCAGCGACGCGGTCAGCTTCGCCACCGCCCGTCGCGTCACCCGGGAGGAGGGCCTGCTGCTCGGCGGCAGCGGCGGTACCGCCGTGGCCGCCGCCCTCGTCCTGGGCCGCGATCTCGGGCCCGATGCCGTGGTGGTCGTGCACATCCCCGACTCGGGCCGGGGCTACCTGTCGAAGCTGTACGACGACGGGTGGATGGCCGACCACGGGTTCCTCCGGTCGGTGGGCGCCACGGTCGGCGACCTGCTCGCCGCCCGTGACCCGGACCTGCCGGGGCTGGTGCACACCCACCCGGAGGAGTCGCTGCGCACGGCCATCAACATCCTGCGCGAGTACGGGGTCAGCCAGCTGCCGGTGGTGAAGCACGAGCCCCCGGTCGTGCTGGGCGAGGTGGTGGGCTCGGTCACCGAGCGGGCGCTGCTCGAGCGGGTCATGCTCGACCCCACCTCGCTCGACCGGCCCGTGGCCGAGGCGCTCTCGCCGCCGCTGCCCACGATCGGCATGGGCGAGCCGGTGAACGAGGCGGTGGCCGCGCTCGAGTCGGCGGCCGCGCTGCTCGTCCTCGACCGCGGCCACCCGGTGGGCGTCGTCACCCGCACCGACGTGCTGGCCTACGTGGGCTCCGGCACGCGGTGACCCGGTGACCCGCGCCTTTGAGACCGAGTGCGTGCACGGCGGCGTGGGCCCCGAGCCGGCCACCGGCGCCGTCGTCACCCCCGTGTACCTCACCTCCACGTTCGTGCAGACCGAGGTCGGCAAGCACGGGGGCTTCGAGTACGCCCGCACCCAGAACCCCAGCCGGCTGGCCCTCGAGCGCCACCTCGCCGCCCTCGAGGGCGCCCCCTACGGCCACGCCTTTGCCAGCGGGCTGGCCGCCACCGACGCCGTGCTGCGGCTGCTCAGCCCGGGCGACCACGTGCTCATGCCGGACGACGCCTACGGCGGCACCATCCGCCTGGCCCTGCGCGTGCACGCGCCAGCCGGCCTCGTCGTCGACGCCGTCGACCTCACCGACCTCGATGTGGTCCGCGCCGCGCTGCGCCCCTCCACCCGGCTCGTGTGGATCGAGACGCCGACCAACCCGCTGCTGCGCATCGTCGACGTCGAGGCGGTGACGGCGCTGGCTCGGGACTCGGCCGCCGGACCCGACGTGCTGGTCGCCGTCGACAACACCTTCGCCACGCCGGCGCTGCAGCGGCCCCTGGCCCTCGGCGCCGGCCTGGCCGTGCACTCGACCACGAAGTACCTGGGCGGCCACAGCGACGTGGTCGGCGGGTTCGTCGCCGCCCGGAACGAGGCGGTGGCCACGAGGCTGGCCTTCCTCCAGAACGCCGTGGGCGCGGTGCCCGGCCCGATGGACTGCTTCCTGGTGCAGCGGGGCGCCAAGACCCTGGCCGTGCGGATGGAACGCCACTGCGCCAACGCCGCCGCCGTGGCCGAGCTGCTCGTCGGCCACCCGGCCGTCGACCAGGTCATGTGGCCGGGGCTCCCGGACTCCCCCGGCCATGCGGTGGCGGCCCGCCAGATGACCGGCTTCGGCGGCATGGTCTCGTTCACCCTGCGGGGCGGTGAGGCGGCGGCGCTCGAGGTGTGCCGGCGGACGGAGGTGTTCACGCTGGCCGAGAGCCTCGGCGCCGTCGAGAGCCTCATCGAGCACCCCGGGCGCATGACCCACCTCTCGGTGGCCGGCACCACCAACGAGGTCCCCGCCAACCTCGTCCGCCTCAGCGTGGGGATCGAGGCGGCCGCCGACCTGGCGGCCGACCTGGACCAGGCCCTCGCCGGCCTGTAGCTGGCCATCCGTTCCCTCTGAGGAACCACAAGGCCACCAGCGAGGCGCCTGCTCGTCAGGAAAGCCCCGGGGTCAGCGGCGGAGGAGCTCCACCGAAGTGGTGAGCGCCGCCAGGGCGTCGGAGTCAGGGGCGACGCCCAGGCCGGGACCGGTCGGGACACGGAGGCGGCCGTCGACCGGCACGAACGGCTCGGTGACGTCCCGGGTGAAGTAGCGGTCGGAGCCGCTGAGGTCGCCCGGGAGCGTGAAGCCGGGGAGGCCGGCCAGAGCCAGGTTGGCGGCCCGGCCGATCCCGGTCTCGAGCATGCCGCCGCACCAGACCGGCACCCCCGCCGCCAGGCAGAGGTCGTGGATGCGCACCGCCTCCAGCAGCCCACCCACCCGGCCGGGCTTGATGTTGACCACCGAGCACGCCCCGAGGGCGATGGCGGTGGCCGCCGCCGCCGCCGAGGTGATCGACTCGTCGAGGCACACCGGGGTGCGGATGCGACGGGCCACCTCGGCCGAGCCGACCAGATCCTCCACCGGCAGCGGCTGCTCGACCAGGAGGAGGCCGAAGGGGTCGAGGGCGGCGAGCTGCGGCC
>JBKJUI010000151.1:0-6205 GCA_046590775.1 Acidimicrobiales bacterium | reverse complement strand
CTCGAGCGGGTTGCGCCCGGCCCGCACTTCGGCGGTTGCCCGCTTCAGCGCTTCGATGAAGCGCTTCGGGTCGGGATCGGCGGCGTCGAGCGTCGTTTTGACCAGGCCCAGATAGTGATCACGCATCCAGGGAACCCCGGTGAACTGGGCCCGGTGGGTCACCTCGTGCAGGGCGAGCCACAGACGGAACTCTCGCGGCGGGAACGAGTACCGCTTCTCGAGGGCCAGGATGTTGGGCCCCACGTAGTACACGAGGTCCTGCTGCTCGGGGTGCTCGTCCTCGAGGACCAGCAGGTCGTACTGCCCGAGGACCCTGGTGCTCATGAAGCCGAGGAGGGCGCCGACCTGGGCACCGGTGACCGCCCGGCCCACCGGGGCGATCGGCCCGACGATCTTCGGGGCGAACCGTTCGATGACCGGCCGCAGGAGGCGCTGGAAGCTGGCCACGTTCGCCGTCACCCAGCCGGCGCGGTCGACGACCCGGGCCCGGGCCGGGCCGGCGGCGCTGACCAAGCCGGTCTCCTCGGCCACCAGCCGCTCGGCCTCGGCCGTCAGCTCGTCGAAGTCGGGCTGCAGCGAGGCGTAGAGGTAGCTGTCCTGGAACGGCTCACGGCCGGCGACGCGGGTGGCCACCCGGGCGGCCGTCTCCCACCCGATGGGCGAGGGGGCCCCGGTCAAGTCGCTACTTCCGCGGGTACTTCTGGGACTGCACCTTCACCAGGTAGCCGATGACGGTCTTGGCCAGCAGGAGGAGCCCCGGGACCAGCAGGAACCAGGAGATCCAGTGGGTCCAGACCGGGGGGGCGGCGAGCAGGAGTCCCATGGTCCGAGGAGACTAGGGCCGGTCCTGCGGCACCACGAAATCAGGGCGACTAGGAGGCGATCTTGCGGCCGCGGGTGCGGGGGACCGTCATCGGCTCGTGCAGCGAGCAGTACGAACCCGGGTTGTACATCGACAGGCGGGCACTGCACTCCTGCTCATTGCAGGTGCGGTCCTTCGAGAAGGACTTGCTGGCCCGCTCGGAGCCGCCGGTGAAGGGCTCTCCGCTCACGGAAGGTGCGCTCATGCAGGAGGAAACGTGGCTCCGCCGGGCTTTGTTCCCGTCGCCGCCTCGGAGGCGAGGAGCTCTTTGATGCGATGGCGAAGCTCGTCCGGAACCTGCTCGCGGCAGCGCTCCTTGATCAGCACGCGCAGCTCGAGCTCGAACTCGAACGCCTCGAGGCAGTGGTGGCAGGCGTCGAGGTGGTACTCGATGAGGAGCTTGCGCTCGGGCGTCAGCTCTCCGTCGAGGAAGTGGTAGAGCACGTGCACCGCCTCGGTGCAGTTGACCCCTACCTTCGGCTGCTCGCTGGCGTCCTCGTCGTGATCCATCCTGGGTCCTTCGATCGGTGAGCAGCTTGCCCGGTCAGGGCTGGGTGACGGGTTCGTCGACCAGGCGTCGCTGGCGGCCGAACTCGAACAACGACTTCTGCAGCGCCCTTCTTCCCCGGTGCAGGCGCGACATGACGGTTCCGATGGGGATGTCCAGGATCTCGGCGATCTCCTTGTACTGGAAGCCCTCGACATCAGCGAGCAGGACGGCCATGCGGAACTGCTCGGGGAGCGCCTCGATGGCCGCCTTCACCTCGCCCTCGGTGATCTGGTCGAGCACCTCGTCCTCGGCGCTCCGACCGGCCGCCGCGCCCTCGAGGCCACCGAGGCGGCGGTAGAGGTACAGGTCCTCGACGTCGTCGAGGTCGCTCTCGTCGGGCCGGCGCTTCTTGGCCCGGTAGATGTTGATGAAGGTGTTCGTGAGGATCCGGTAGAGCCAGGCCCGGAGGTTGGTGCCCTCCTGGAAGCTGGCGAAGGCCCGGTACGCCTTCAGGTACGTCTCCTGCACCAGATCCTCGGCGTCGGACTTGTTCCGGGTCATGCGCATGGCGGCCGCGTAGAGGGCCGGCATGTGCTCCATCGCCTGCGCAGCGAAGGTGGCCTGGTCCGCCATGGGGATGAGCCTACGGTCTTTCCCGCCGGGTGCATCGCCGGCCGGCCAGGCCGCCGTGAACTCGGGTCCTCAGGGCCCGAAGGCGGCGAGGACGGGGAGGAGACGCTCGATGGAGGCAGCGCCGTCGGCGAGATCGAGGGGTCGGACGATGGCCTCCTGCACCCCGGCCTCGGCCAGGGCCCGGTAGCGGCCCACCTGCTCCTCGACGGTGCCGGCGTCGGCGTCGGCGTCGTGGGCGGTCCGGTCGGACGGCCGGTCGAGCACCGCCGCCTGCGACAGGTGGGTGACCGTGATCTCGGCGGCGTCGCGCCCGACCTCGGCGCAGTGGCGGGCGAGCACCTCGAGCTTGGCCCGGACCCGGTCGGGCCCGCCGAAGAGGTTGACGGCATCGGCGTGGCGGGCGGCGAGGCGCAGCGTGCGGTGCTCGCCCTGGCCGCCGACCAGCAGCGGGATGCGCTCCTGGAGCGGCCGGGGGTAGCAGGTGGCCGCCGCCAGGCTGACGGTGCGGCCGGTGTAGGCCGGCGAGCCCGGTCCGAAGAGCAGCGGCAGCAGCTCGAGGGCGTCCTCGAGGGCGTCGAGCCGCTCGGCGGCTGAGGGGAACGCGAAGCCGTAGAGCCGGTGCTCGTGCTCGTGCCAGCCCGCCCCGAGTCCACAGCGGGCCCGCCCCCCGGACAGGACGTCGATGGTGGCCAGCGCCTTCCCCACCAGCGCCGGGTTGCGGAGCGTGACCGACCCCACCAGCACGCCGAGGTCGATCGCCGTGGTCCGGGCGGCGAGGAAGGCGAGCGTCGTGTAGGCCTCGGGGAGGTCCTCCCACTCCCGCCCGACCTGGGGGATCTGCACGAGGTGGTCCATGACCCAGAGCGAGGTGAAGCCGGCCGCTTCGGCCGCGGACGCCACCTCGGTGAGCCAGGTCGCCAGCCCGGCGGCGCCGTCGGGAGCGGTGAACCGGCTGAGGTGGAGGCCGAAGCGGAGCGGCAGCGGGCCGGCCGCCTGCCGGAGGGCGGCGTCGGGGGCGGTGAGGAAGCGGGGCGGGACGAGGACGGCTCCGGCGTCGGTGGCCTGGTGCACCCCGTCCCACCCCTCGATGGCCAGGAGGGCCGGCGCCGCCACCGCCGCCTTCAGCTGGCCGGTGAGGACCAGGCCGGGGACCTTCCTCTCCCGGGCGGCGTTGCGCTTGCGGCACACCTCGTCGGCGGCGGCCACCACCACGGCGTGGGCCGGGACGCCCGCATCCCGGGCCATGGCCAGCCATCGGGCCCGGGTGGCCGGCTCGAGCCCGGTGGAGTCGACGACGGTGGCCAGCTTCCGACGGAGGCGACGGGCCACGACCTCGTCGACCACGGCAAAGGCGTCGGCCGACGCCCGTTGGTCGTGCTCCCCCTCGCCGACCACGGCCCGCATCCCGTCGGACGACACGATCCGTGCCGCGCCCAGCCACCGCCGCGCCCACGTCGTCTTCCCCGACCCGCTCGCCCCGACCAGGACGACGAGGCACGGGTCGGGCAGCCGCAGGATGGGCTCGCCGCGCATGGCCCTACTGCGATCCGTGAGCGATCACAGGGGAGGCCGGGTTGCTCCGGCCGCAGACCGGCTCCGCCGGCGAGGCCGAAAGATGAGCGCGGCCGAAGGCCGCTCCTTCAATCCAACCGAACGGAGTGAGCGCAGCGAACGAGTGAGGGCGGAGCGGCGCTACGCGCCCAAGAGCTCGTGGGCGCCGTCGAGGGCGGCGCAGGGGTGGCGCAGCTTCGACATGGCCTTGGCCTCGATCTGGCGGATGCGCTCACGGGTGAGGTCGAAGCGCTCGCCGATCTCCTCGAGGCTGCGGGGGCCGCCCGAGCCGTCGAGGCCGAAGCGGAGGATGAGGACCTCGCGCTCGCGGTCGGTGAGCGACGCCAGCAGGCGCTCGACCTGGCGCGGGAGGTCGGAGGCCAGGGCCGAGCCCTCGACGTCCTGGCCCGCGTCACCGACGCGGTCGGCGAGGGTGAGGTCGCCGTCCTCGCCGAGCGGGGTGTCGAGGCTCATGGCGTCGGACGACCAGCGGATGGCCTCCTTCACCTGCTCCTCGGTGAGGCCGGCGGCGGCGGCCACCTCGGCGGCGGTGGGCTTGCGGCGCAGCTCGACCTCGAGCCGTCCACGCACCTTGCCGACGGTGCTGACGACGTCGCCGGCGTGGACCGGGAGGCGGATGACCCGGCCGGAGTTGGCGATGCCGCGGGTGATGGCCTGCTTGACCCACCAGGTGGCGTAGGTCGAGAACTTGAAGCCCTTCCGCCAGTCGAACTTCTCGACGGCGTGGATGAGGCCGAGGTTTCCCTCCTGGATGAGATCGGCCAGGGGCAGCCCCGAGGACTGGTAGCGCCGGGCGATGGAGACCACCAGCCGGAGGTTGGCGTGGACGAACTCCTCGGTGGCGCGCTCGCCGGCGGACACCTCGGAGCGGGCGGCCCGCTTCTGGGCGGCCGTGAGTGTGGTGCCTCCCGCCAGCGTCTGACGGGCCTGGGCCGCCTTCTCGATCAGGGCACCGAGCCTGGCCTCGTCGGCCTTGGTGAGCAGCGCCCACCGCCCGACGCCGTCCAGGTAGATGCCGACGGCGTCGGCCTCGATGCCCCGGTCGCCTCGACCGGTCCTGACCTCATCTGCGCGCTTGGCCACTCGTCCTCCGCGTCTCTGTTCGGCGATCTCAGCCCGCCTGCAGGGCCAGCGGAGGGAGCAGCACCAGTGGCGCGCTCCCACCACCTGCAGGGGGGAACAGCCGAGCATACCCCTTTCGGGAGGTAGCGCATGACACTTCGGCCGCGGCGAGGCCGGCACCTCTGCAAGCCGGGGCCGCGAACGGCCGTCCGTGGATGCTGCGAAGCGCGTGCGGCGCCGCCCTGAGCCGGTGCCGCATCTTCGATCCTAGGCCGTCGCCCGACGTGGGCGCGTCGATGAGCGAAGCGAGCGAGCCGGCGAGGAGGGAGCGTCCCCTGGCTGGACTGACGAGCGGAGGAGGCGAGCCTTCAGGCGAGCCGGTGGAGCGAGGAGGGAAGCAAGGGGGTCAGCGACCGACGACGCAGCGGCGGGAAACACAGGCGGCTCCCCTCCCCTCCCGGGCGCTTAGCGTTGGCGGCGTGGCCACCTGGGAGGAGCTCTCCGCCGAGTCACCTCAGCTGGCGGAGCGGGTGCGGGCCCGATTCGCCGCCTCGAGGCACAACCTCGTGGCCACCCTGCGCCAGGGCGGCGCGCCCCGAATCAGCGGCGTCGAGGTCCAGCAGTCCGGCGGCCAGCTGTGGGTCGGGATGATGGGGGCGTCCCGGAAGGCCCGCGACCTGCAGCGGGACCCGCGCCTCGCCCTGCACTCCGCCCCCGTCGACCTCGAGCTGGTGGACGGCGACGCCAAGGTGTCGGGCCGGGCCACCGAGGTGACGGACGCGGCCGAGACCGCGGCATGGATCGGCGACCTGGGCAATGACCCACCGGGGCCGTTTCACCTGTTCCGGATCGACGTCGAGGAGGTCTCGGTCGTGACGGTCGACGGCGACCACCTGGTGATCGACGCCTGGCGCAGTGGTCGCGGGACGTGGCGGGTGGAGCGCACGTAGCCGATTCGCGCCTGCGGAAGACCTTGGCTCAGCCCCTCAGTCGGGGAACGGGCAGAGGCGGGGCGGTTCGCCGCCGACCTGGCGGTCGAGCTCGTCCACGTACCACCGCCGGAAGTCGGTGATCTCCTCGGTCGGGGGCTCGCTGAGCAGCAGTCCGGCCTGGCAGAGCTCGTCGACCTGCTCGGTGAGGGACACGAAGCGGCGGAGCACGTCCACCTGCTCCGGTGGCACCTCGAGGTCGAGGTCGACCCGTCGGGCCCGCTCCTGGAGGGCGGCGCGAGCGGCGGCTCGCAGGGGCTGGCGCTGGTCGTACGTCTCCTGCACCAGTCGCTCGCCGACCGCAGCCAGGGCGGTGGCCTCGACGGCGTCGAAGTCGGTGGTCTGGAGCTCGCGGACGAGGTCGTCCATGTTGTCTGCGCTCAGCAGGATGAGCCGCACGGGCAGGCCCCGGAGCCGCACGCCGGCGCCCTGGCGCGGGAGCGTCGGCATGATGTCCTGCGGCGAGCCCGGGGGCCGCCCCGTGCCGAGCTCGGCCCACACCACCTTGGCGTCGGAGGCGAGGTCCACTCCCCAGGCGTCGGCGAAGGCGTCGACCAGCATCAGGCCGCGACCGGTCGTGGTCCCCTCGAACACCGA
>JBKJUI010000064.1:0-4698 GCA_046590775.1 Acidimicrobiales bacterium | reverse complement strand
GGCGATGACTCGGTTGAGCTGCACGACCGGGCTCCCGGTGAGCCGGAGGAGCTCGTCGTACCAGCCGACGATCTGCACCCAGTCGGTCTCCTCGGCGCGCAGCGCGTCGGCGTGGAGGGCGGCGATCGCGGCCTGGGCCTGGAACTCGCCGAGTCGGTCGCGACCCAACGCTGTCTGCAGGACTGCGACGCCCTCGGCGATCAGCGAGGTGTTCCAGTGAGAGCGATCCTGCTCGGTCAGGGGGACCAGGCTGCCGTCGTGCCGGGTCCGCGCCGCTCGCCGAGCGTGGTGCAGCAGCATCAACGCCAGCAGCCCCGCGGTCTCCTCATCCTCGGTCATCGACGCCAACTGCCGGGTGAGCCGGATCGCCTCGGCCGCCAGGTCGACGTCGCCGGTGTAGCCCTCGTTGAAGACCAGGTAGAGCACCCGCAGCACCGTCGCCAGGTCGCCCGGCTCCTCGAACCGCACGTCACCGACCGTGCGCTTGGCCCGGCTGATCCGCTGCGCCATCGTCGCCTCCGGCACGAGGTAGGCGTGGGCGATCTGCCGGGTGCTCAAGCCACCGACGGCGCGCAGCGTGAGAGCCACCGCAGAGGCCGGGGTCAGGGACGGATGGGCGCACAGGAAGAAGACCTGCAACGTGTCGTCGCCGGTCTCGGTCGGCCCGGGACGCGGCTCGGTCTCGACCCCCTGCTCCCGGTCGCGACGCGAGGCCTCGGAGCGGCGGGCGTCGAGGAGCTTGCGCCAGGCGACCGTGACCAGCCAGCCCTTCGGGTCGGCGGGATGCCGGTCCGGCCAGGTCAGCGCGGCCTGGATGAGCGCTTCCTGCACGGCGTCCTCCGCCGTCGTGAAGTCAGCTCCGCGATGCACGAGGACCCCGATCACCGCGGGAGTCAGCTCCCTCAGCAGCAGCTCGTCCATCACCTGATCTGCCCTGGTCGGTCCGGTCACTCGGTGACCGTCGGCGGTGCGCTCAGGAACGGGCGCGCCTCGAGCCACTCGTGGATCGGCTTGCCGCCGGCTCCAGGGGCTGCCGACAGCTCGCCGGCGAGAGCGAGGGCGCGCTCGTAGGTGTCGACGTCGATCACCATCCAGCCGGCGATCAGGTCCTTGGTCTCCGCGAAGGGCCCGTCGGTAACCGGCGGTCGGCCCTCCCCGTCGTACCGGACGAACGTGCCCTCGGGCGAGAGCGCCTGGCCGTCGACGTACTCACCGGTGCCCTCGAGCCGGGTGGCGAAGTCGGCCATGTACTGGCAGTGATCCTCGATCTCCTCCGGGGTCCACTGGTCCATCGGGACGTCGTTGACGGCCTCGGGGGCGCCGCGGTAGTGCTTGAGAAGCAGATACTTCGTCATCCTGGTCTCCTTGGTGGGGTGCGGCCACGGGTTGCCCGCTTCTGCCGCTGGGACGGAGCCGCCCGGCCTGTTTCGACATCCTGGGCCACATCTTCTTCGAGAACCCCAGCCGGGTCGAAGGGCGGTCGCGCTGGAAGCGGGAACGGCGCTACCCATCCTCCCTACGCTCTGCACGAGATGTCCGGGGTCACCACCTTCACGCTGGCGCGCTTCCAACGGTCCCGGGTCCCCCGCCTGCTGGCCACGGTGCCGCTCGAGCGCCTGCGCCTCCGGCGCCTGCCCGGGCTCGCCTGGGGGCGGCACCTCGGGACGTCGGCTGCCGCCCGCACGCTGGGCGCCGACCCGGCGCGCTGGGCCTGGTTCTGCTCGTGGGACGACGAGGCCGCGGCCAGCCGCTTCCACGACGATCTCGAGGGCCGCCTTCAGCCGAGCGAGGTCGGCACGGTGGTCCTGCGCACCGTTCGGGCCCGCGGGCGCTGGGCGGGGAACGAGCTCGCACACCCGGGTCCGCCGCAGGAGACCGAGGGGAGCGGGCCGCTCGTCGTGCTCACCCGGGCGCGGGTCCGGGCCACCCGGTGGCGGCCCTTCACGGGGGCCGTGCCGCCGGTCGACGAGGACCTCCTTCGGGCCGACGGGCTGCTGCGCAGCGTCGGCGTCGGCGAGTGGCCGGTCCTGGTGCAGGGCACCGTCAGCATCTGGCGGGACTCCGGCGCCATGACGGCCTTCTCCCGCACCGAGGCCCACCGCACCGCCGTCCGCCGCACCGGCCAGGAGGGCTGGTATGCCGAGGAGCTGTTCGCCCGCTTCTCGATCGAGGGCACGCAGGGCAACTGGGACGGCGCCCCACCCGACGACCCGGGCGGGCCGGGACGATAGGTTCGCCGGCGTGCCTGCGGCGGCCGTCGACCGGAGCGTGGAGCGGGTGCTGGCGGCGTTCGGCCTGCAGCCGGACGGGATCGAGGCCATCGTCACGGGGAACGTCAACGACTCGTGGGATGTCCACGCCATCTCGATGCGCTGGATCCTGCGGTCTCGCCCACCAGGAGGTGGCGGTGGCCTGCCCGGTCTGACCGAGTGGCTGCGGGGCTGGGTGGCTACTCGGCGCCGACGCTGGCCCGGCGGACCTCCGCAGCCTGCAGACCCTTCGGCCCGGTCTTCACCTCGAACTCCACCACCTCGGACTCGACGAGGTTGCGATAGCCACCACCTTCGATCGCCGTGAAGTGGACGAACACGTCAGGTCCCTCCTCCTGGCTGATGAAGCCATAGCCCTTGTCGCTGCTGAACCACTTGACCGTGCCGGTTGCCACTGGACGCGCTTCTCCGCTGTGCGTGGTGGAGCGGGAGTCCGCCCCCGTTCTCAAGAACCGTAGCCACCCGGACCCAACCAGGCAAGCACGTCATGGTCTTTCGTGACGGCACCCGACACGTGCGCTCAGCCTGGCGGCGAGGGGCTGCGGGGGCGCCGCAAGCGGGTGCGGAACGCTGGTGAGCGGTCGGACGACCACGGCGAGACCGGAGCCATCGTGACGCTCGCCAGCCCCAGCAGGACCGTGTCGTAGTTCACCCGCCATCCTGCGTAGCCGATCCAGCACTGCTCGGGATCGGGGCGCACCGGGACCCCCGCCTCGGCCAGCTGACCGTAGGCCAGCAGGAACTCCTCCCTGGTGATCGAGATCGGGTCGCCAGGGGCCGGGTCGCCGGCGAAGGGGATGGTCAGGTATTCAGCGATGTGACGGAGGCTCAGGAACCCGGCCCGGATGCAGAGGTCGGCGTGGGTCCGGTACCCGAGGTCGAGCGTGCTCGAGGTGATCGCCGCCGCGTCGAGGATGCAGCCAGAGGCCGTGATCCACGACTGGTCGGACCGAGGCGAGCGGAAGAAGACCAGGCCGGCGAGGCTGGTGTGGGTCTCGCCCAGCTCCACGAACCAGTCCTCCCAGGCCCGGTACAGGTCGTCGAGCTCCTCGAGCCGGTCGATCCGGTGGTAGCGGACGATCATCGTCACCGCCGACGGCGGGGTGCCCGCCCGGACGTCCAGCTTCTGCACCGCCACCTCCCGCTTCGAGAACGCCGAGTAGATGCTGGGGAGGTAGGTGATGAGGAGGGCGATGAGAGCAAGCCCGAGGGCAGCCTCGGTGAAGCCGAGCAGGCGGCCGGCGAAGGTCTCGGGGCTCCGGAATCCAAGGGTCAGCAGCGACGAGCCGCTTTCGTCGACCGCCACCTGCCAGCCTGCGGACGGGTCGATGGCCCAGAACGCCAAGGCGTACGAGGCGAAGACGAGCACGAGCCACGACACCGGCAGGGCCAGCAGGCCCACCGGGGCGAAGAGGGCCATCACCGCGTCCTGGCGCTCATAGGTGTCGAGCCGGCGCACGACCCGGTCGAACGCCGTCCGGATCGTCATGAACACCATCCGGGAAAGGAACGTGTTGGCGGCGCGGGGGAGCACGAAGGTGCGCAGGGCCGAGAGCGCGGTGGCCACCACCATGGCCATGGCCCCGAGAACCAGCAGGACGCGGAGGGCCACGAGGAGGACGCCCATGGCCGGCGGAGGCTACGTCGCGGAGAGATGGCGGTCGGGGGGATGAAGCCGCGGTGCCGCCTGGGCCTGCCTTGGGGATGCGTGCAGGCCCTGACCTACGCTGCCGGCGCCATGCCGGCTTGGATGCGCCTGTCACCCCGGAGCTACCGCCGGATCACCCTGGTGGCCCTGGTGCTGTTGTCCGCCATCATCGTGACGGGCGGGTCGGTGCGGGTCACCGGCTCCGGGCTCGGCTGTCCCGACTGGCCGACCTGCGAGGACGGACGGCTGGTGGCGGCCGAGCTGTTCGAGGAGTCCTCCGGCCATCGCACCATCGAGAACGTGAACCGCCTGATCACCGGGCTCGTCTCGGTGGCGGTGATCGTCGCGGTGCTCGGCTCCCTGGCCCGCGTCCCACGACGACGCGACCTGACCTACCTGTCGCTCGGGCTGGTCGGCGGCGTCGTCGGCCAGATCGTCCTGGGCGGCATCACCGTGCTCACCCACCTGCACCCGGTGGCCGTGCAGTCCCACTTCCTTCTGTCGCTGGTCATCGTGGTCTGCGCAGTGACGCTCCACTGGCGGGCGGGACGGGAGCCCGGGCCGAGGCGGCTGCTCGTGCCCGAGCGGGCGCGGAACCTGTCGCGCCTGACGCTGGCGCTGCTCGTCGCCGCCATCATCGCCGGCACGGTGATGACCGGGACCGGCCCCCACGCCGGCTCCTCCCGCGGCGACGATCCGGTGCAGCGCTTCGCCTACGACCCGCGCCGCGTCGCCGCGGGAGGAGCCGGCGTGGGGGCCGGTCCCGGTCATCACCGTGCC
>JBKJUI010000044.1:0-7937 GCA_046590775.1 Acidimicrobiales bacterium | reverse complement strand
GCCGCCGCCAAGGCCTCTTTCGCTGCCACGGCGGCCCTAGGAAGCGAAAGAGGCCTTGGCGGCGGCGCGCTGGCGGGCCCGCCACTGGCGGCGGACGACCCGTCGCTCCTCCTCGCTGTGGCCGCCCCACACGCCGTACTCCTGGTTGGTGGTGATGGCGAACTCGAGGCACTGCTGGCGCACCGGGCAGGCGACGCAGACCTTCTTGGCCCGGGCGATCTTCACCTCCGCCTCGCCGGTCTGGCCGACCGGGAAGAACAGAGCGGTTTCGAGCTGGCGACAGGAGCCGAGCTCCCGCCACTCTTCGCTGTCCCAGGTTGCTGGGCGGAGGCTGGTGATGGCCATGGGGGGACCCTCCTCGAGGGCGGAGCCGGACTAAGTCCAGTTTAGCGCGGATTAAGGTTCGGTGGCGTCATCAGCCAGCCTCAGGAAGTACGGCGCAGCGACCACCTCCGGATGGCGAGAACCGGCGCTAGGTGTCGAGAGCCCTCACCTCCCACAGCAGCCGGCCGGCCACCTGCCCAGGCGTGGGCGCAGGCGTCGTCAGGCGCGGGAAGGGCCAGGTCGTCACGGTGACGAGGCTGCCTCCGGCCTCAGGGGCCAGCGCAACCCGGGCGATCCCGAGGAACGGGTCGTCGATCTGGCCCTCGAGCAGGTACGGCTCGTCGACCACCTTCGGGTCGCCGATGGAGGAGAAGGCCAGCAGGAGCAGCTCGAAGGCATCGACCGGCAGGTGGTCGATGGTGAAGGTGGCGTCCTCAGGATCCTCGCCGGCGGTCCAGACGGCAGCGTCCTCGACCGACGGAGCGGGCATCGGCACGTCCGCCGTTGCCGAACGGCCGGGTCGCCGGCCCGCCAGGTGGCCCGGCCTGCGGGTGGCCAGGTCGGCCAGAGCCAGCTCGACGGCCCGGTTCACCACGGCCAGCCGGGCCGAGGCCTCGGCCACGGCCCCGGTGCCGCCGCCCCCGCCGAGGACGACGTCGGGGTGGAGGACCTTGGCCAGCCGCCGCCGGGCGTCGCGCACGCCTTCGACCGTGGCCTCGGCCTCGTCCAGTCCGAGCACCTCCCAGGGATCCACGGGGCGGAACGTAGCCTCGGCGGCGTGGACCTCAGCGCCGCCCGCCGCGCCCTGCTGTCTGCTCGGTCCAGCCCGGACCTCGGTGGTTCGCCGGCGGCCGTGGCCGCCCTCTCCTGCCTGGGGCTGATGTGGCTCACCCAGGTGGTCACGCCGCTGTTCGCCCGGGGCGAGCGGCAGGTCCCGACGACGATCGTGGTCGTGCTCCTCGCGGCCGCGGCCGGCTGCGCCACCGCAGCATCGACCACGTGGCGCGGCGCCGCCGCCGCCGTGGCGGCGGCCACGGCGGTCGGCTTCGCCGTGGAGGCGCTCGGCACCCGGACAGGGCTGCCGTTCGGTGAGTACAGCTACACGCCTGCCCTTCAGCCACAGGTCTTCGGCGTGCCGTTGGTGGTGGCGCTGGCCTGGGCCGCCATGGGCCTGCCGGCATGGGCGGTGGCCGGGCGGCTGGTCGGCTCGACCGGCGCCCGGATCGCCCTCGGGGCGGTCGCCCTCACGGGCTGGGACCTGTTCCTCGACCCGCAGATGGTGGCCGAGGGCTACTGGGTGTGGCCCTCAGGCGGCTGGTACCGGGGCATCCCGCTGTCCAACTTCGCCGGCTGGCTGGTGGCCTCGGCCATGCTGATGGCCGTCTTCGCCGCCGTGGTCCCGCAGGCCCGCTCGACCCTCGGGGCGGCGATCTACCTCCTCATGGCGGTCATGGAGACGCTCGGGTTCCTCGTCTTCTTCGGCGACGTCGTGGTGGCGCTGGTCGGCGGACTGGTGTGCGTGCCGCTCGGCGTCGCCGCCGTCGCCCGCGGTCGCCATCGGAGGACCGGCGCCGAGGCCGGGTGGCGGGACCACCTGGCCCGCCGTTGAGCGCGGCCACGCCCCGGCTGTCCGTCGCCGTGGTGGGGGGCGGGGTCGGCGGCCTGGCCGCCGCCATCCGCCTGGCTGCGGCCGGGCACGACGTGGAGCTGCTGGAGCGCTCCGGACAGGTGGGGGGAAAGCTCGGCCGCCACCAGGCGGCAGGGTTCACCTGGGAGACGGGACCCTCGCTGCTCACGCTGCCCGGCGTGTTCGACGACCTGCTGGTCCTGGCCGGCACCACGCTGGCGTCGGCGTGCGCCCCGGTGCGGCTCGACCCCGCCTGCCGGTACCACTTCGCCGACGGCTCGTCCTTCGCCACCCGGGACGATCCGGACGCCACCAGGGCTGCCGTCGAGGCGCTGTCGCCCGGATCCGGCCCGGCGTGGGATCGCTGGCAACGGCGGGCGGCGAGGGTCTGGTCGACGGCGGAGCGGACCTTCTTCGCCGGCCCCATCGAGGACCCCCTGGCCCTCGTGCGTCGGATGCGCTCGCCCCTCGACCTGCTGGCCATCGACCCGCTGCCCACCCTGCACCAGCGGGCGTCCCGCACGTTCACCGACCCCAGGCTGGTGCAGTGGGCCTGCCGCTACGCCACCTACGCCGGCTCCGACCCGTGGCGCGTCCCGGCGACCCTAGGATGCATCCCCCACGTCGAGCAGGCCTACGGCTGCTGGGCGCTGCCCGGCGGACTGGCCAGGCTGGCCGAGGCGCTCGGCGCCGCCGCCACCGCCCTCGGCGCAACGGTGCGGACGGGGACCGAGGTGGCGGCCGTGGTGGCCGACGGGCCCGGTGGACGGGTGTCCGGGGTGAGGCTGGCTTCCGGCGAGGTGGTGGCGGCCGACGTGGTGGTCGCCGACGTGGATGCCTCCCACCTCTACACCGACCTTCTGCCCGACCGGGGCGGCCGCCGCCGGGTCCGGGCCGCCGGACGGTCGACCAGCGGCTTCGTGCTGCTCCTCGGCGCCGCCGGTCGCACCGCTCCACTCGATCACCACACGGTGCTGTTCAGCGCCGACTACCGGCAGGAGTTCCTCGACATGGCCGCAGGCCGGCCGCCTTCGGACCCGACGGTGTACGTGTGCGCCGCCGACCGGACCGACCCCACTGCGGCGCCCTCGGGCTGCGAGTCGCTCTTCGTGCTGGTGAACGTCCCGTCCGACGACGACCCGGCAGCCACCTGGGACGCAGGCCGGGCCGAGGCCTACGCCGACCGGGTTCTCTCCGTGCTCGACCGGCGGGGCCTGGACCTGCGCTCCCGGCTGCTGCACCAGGAGGCCATCACCCCAGCTCACCTGGCCACCCGCCACCGGGCCGTCGGTGGAGCGATCTACGGCACGTCGAGCAACGGGAGGCGGGCGGCCTTCACCCGGCCACCCAATCGCGGCCCCCGCCCCGGCCTCTACCTGGTCGGCGGCTCCAGCCACCCCGGCGGCGGCCTCCCCCTCGTGGCCCTCTCGGCCAAGATCGCCGCCGCGATGATCGAAGCAGACACCTCCGGCCGGCGCTGAGGAGAGGCGGCGGCGCGGTGACGCCTCGACGTCAGGCGACGACGCGCGTGGCTTGGTCCCAGTCTGCGGTGCCGGCGTCGCCGACGGGGACCTGCTCGCCGTAGGCCACGACCAGGAAGGCGTCCATCCCCGGAAGGGCGCCGAGAGCGGATCGGAGGGCGTTCTCCACGGCTGGCGTGCGTTCGTCCACGAACACGTCGAGGGTGACGTACGGGGCATCGCTGACCCGTTCGTCCCACAGCTCGACGTCCCGGACCCCTGGGACCGCAGCCACGGCGGTGGTCGCCATCTGCGGATCGAGCTCCTCCATCACTTGACGGGGACGCACCCTGAGGCGGAGGCGGATCACGCGTGGCCCTCGGAGCCGGCGTCGTGGCCGAAGATGTACACCTCGACCTTGCGGCACGCCGGGTTCCCGCCGGGCACGTTGGGGCACTCCTCGAAGCTCTTCCCCACGTTCACGAGGAAGCGGTTCGAGGCGATGCCCCGGCCCTGCATGAACAGCTTCACGTTGTTCGCCCGTTGCCTGGTGATCGACTCGTTCACCGCGGCGTCGCCGGTCCGGTCGGCGTGGCCCATCACGTCGGCCTTCACCCCGGCGTTCTTCTTCAGGAACGACGCGGCTGTGTCGAGCCGGGCGCGCTGGTCGGACGGCAGGGAGAAGACGCCGGTCTGGCCGGACGGGTAGCCCGACACGACGACGCGGGCGAACGACTCGCCGTGGTGGGGGTCGGCGAAGGAGCCGCGCACGTCGGCGCCGGGTCCGTCCATCTCCTGGGCGATCTTGTTCTCGATGGCGATGGTGGGATCGTGGTCGGGCCGGCCCCCGTCGACGTCGTTCTCGGCGTCCTTCGAGTGGAGCCCCTGCTGCTCGAGGTGGGCGTGGCCGCACAGCTCGTGGCCCAGCACCCGGGCACCGTCGCTGAAGGTGCGCTCCCCGGCCTGGGCTCCGCCGCCCCACGAGCCGAACTCGAAGATCGAGCGGGTGGAGTGCACGAACACCCTGCGCTCGGAGAACGATGTGCGGGGCCCCGAGCTGTCGTCGAGCTTGATCTTCCAAGGCTCGGGATCGGGGTCGGCGGCGAGGTCGCAGACGCACTTGGTCCCCTGCGACGAGGTGGGCCCGCACCCGGCTGACGTCACCTCCCCCGTGTCGGCCACCGTGGTTCCTGGGGCGATGTCGGAGAGGTACTCCCGGGCGTCGTCGACGACCGTGCGGGGCGGTTCACCCGGCAGCGGCTTCTCGGCCTGCTCGACGAGGATCGCCCGCTGCACCGACCGACCGACGTCGGCGCCATCCTCCTCCTCGTCGCCGCTGCGGCAGCTCCCCCCGGAGGCGCACCCTGCGCAGCACGCCCGTTGCACCGCCAGCCCTGGCCGGGACCCCGGTCCGTTCCTGAGCAGCTGCGCCACGGCCCCGTTGCCGACGCGCAACTGCAACGCCTGCACCCGCCCGACGGCGCTCGGCGACCGGATCCCGGCGATCGGCCGGCCCTCCGGGTGCATGCGCCGGCCGTCCTGCGGAAGGATTCGTGCGCTCCGCGCCATCGAAGCACGGTACCAGCGGTGATCAGGCCGAGGGCGCGCCCTCACGACGTTGCTCGATGCTGGACCCGGCCCGAGCGTGACAGGGTGGCAGCCGTGGTCAGGAGGTGGCGGGCGACGCCGTTCGGCGTGGCGCAGGCTGCGGCTGCTGGTGTCGTGCTCGTCCGGCTGCTTCCCGGAGCGCGGCGACCGGCCCCGCTCGAGCCTCGGCTCGGGCCGCTGGCCGACGGCGCCACGGTGTCGGTGGTGGTGCCGGCCCGGGACGAGGCGGAACGCATCGGGCCGCTGCTCGCCGCGGTGCTGGCCGACCCGCAGGTGAGCGAGGTCGTGGTGGTCGACGACGAGTCGACCGACGCCACCGCCGCGCTGGCGGCTGACGCTGGAGCCAGGGTCGTGGCGGGCCGGCCGCTCCCCCCTGGCTGGGTCGGGAAGCCGTGGGCGCTGCAGCAGGGGCTCGAAGCCGCCACCGGTGACTGGGTCGTCACCCTCGACGCCGACGTGGTCCCCCGACCGGGCTTCGTGGGTGCCCTCGTTGCTGCGGTCGACGCCGGCGGCTGGGACGTGCTCACCGTCGGGCCGCGGTTCGTCGTCGAGAGGCCGGGAGAGCAGCTCCTGCACCCGGCGATGCTCGCCACCATCGTCTACCGCTTCGGGGCGCCGTCGGGGACGGTGCGGGGGCGTCGGGCCATGGCCAACGGTCAGTGCCTGGTGGCCCGCCGGGACCGCCTGCTCGGGCTGGGGGGGTTCACGGCCGCAGCAGGCCACCTCACCGACGACATCGCCCTCGTCCGCACCCTGGCCGGCCGAGGGGCGGCCGTCGGCTTCCTCGACGGCAGCCGGCTGGTCGAGGTCGACATGCACGACTCGGCCGCCGAGGTGTGGCGCGAGTGGGGCCGTTCACTCCCCATGGCCGATGCCACCCCGCCCCTGCAGCAGGCGGTCGACCTGGCCGTCGTCTGGCTCACCCAGGCCCTCCCCCTGCCAAGGCTGCTCGCCGGCTGCGGCACACCGGCCGATGCCGCGCTCGTCGCCCTCCGCGCCGGCATCGTCGCCGCCACCGCCGGCTCCTACCGCCGCCCGGCCCCCTTGACCTGGGCCGCCCCGCTGGCCGACCTCCCCGCCGCCACCCGCCTCACCTGGGCGGCGGCCCGCCCCGTCCGCCGCTGGCGCGGCCGCAACTACCCCCGCCCCTCCGCCGGACCGGCTCACGAGCAGCCCCAGCAGTCCGTGGACCGCTGACCGAAGTCTCCAGCCCCGGCCGACACTCCTGCCCCGGCAGAAAGCGCGGTTCGGCTCGGCCGACCCGCTGACGACCTCTTGCGTCAGGCAGCTCCAGGGGGGTCCGGGGACGGGTGGGCCGGAGCGGCGGCCGGCGGGGACGCGAGCAGGAAGCGCAGGCCGATCAGGGTGAGGAGCAGGCCGAGCGCAGCGGTTCGCCAGATGCCGTCGACGATGAGGACGGCGAAGGGGGTGGCGAAGATGCCGACGCGGGCGCCCCAGGCGAAGGAGCGGGTGACGGCCCACACGATCAGCAGGGCGGCGACGCCGATCGCACAGCTGCGGGGTGACCACACGGCCAGCCCGCCGACGAAGGTCAGGATGGAGCGCCCGCCGCGGAAGCCGGCGAAGACCGGCCAGGCGTGGCCCACCATGGCCGCCGCCGTCCCGGCCCAGGCCAGCACCATGCGGTCGTGGGCGCCGAGCCCTGCAGCCGCCGCCGCGACCAGACCGGCGGCGGCGGCCAGGACGCCCTTCAGGGTGTCTCCGGCAAAGACGGGGACAGCTGCCCGCCGGCCGAGGAGCGCCTTCACGTTCCAGTAGCCGGGGTTGCGGTCGCCCTGGCGCCGGGGGTCGACCCCGCGGGCCCGGGCGACGAGCACGGCGACCGGCAGCGACCCGAGGAGGTAACCGAGGAGGAGGGTGGCCGCCACGGCACCGGGCATCGCCGCCCAACCTACGAGGCCCAGGACTCCCGAGCTGACCCCACGGGCCAAGGTGGCGTCACCCACGCATGGCTTCACTGATCCGCGCCGCCTGCCGGGTGAGGTGGTGACGTTCGGCGAGGTTCGGGGCGGACCGGGCGGCGTCGGCATACAGCCGGGCTGCGGTCCGAAGGTCGCCCGCCTTCTCGTGGAGGTACGCCGAGGCCGCGGTGTAGCGGGGCAGGCCAGGGTCCACCGTGGACAAGGCCGCGAGGCCGGCTACGGGCCCATCGGCCTCACCGATCGCGATGGCCCGGTTGAGCTGCACGATCGGGCTCTCGGTGAGCCGGAGCAGCTCGTCGAACCAGCCGACGATCTGCACCCAGTCGGTCTCCTCTGCGTGCGGCGCGTCGGCGTGCAGGGCGGCGATGGCGGCCTGTGCCTGGAACTCACCGAGTCGGTCGCGACCCAGGGCTGTCTGCAGGACGGCGACGCCCTCGGCGATGAGCGAGGTGTTCCAGCGGGAGCGGTCCTGCTCGGTCAGGGCGACCAGGCTGCCGTCGCGCCGGGTCCGCGCCGGTCGCCGAGCGTGGTGCAGCAGCATCAACGCCAGCAGCCCCGCCGTCTCCTCGTCATCGGTCATCGACGCCAGCTGCCGGGTGAGCCGGATCGCCTCGGCCGCCAGGTCGACGTCGCCGGTGTACCCCTCGTTGAAGACCAGGTAGAGCACCCGGAGCACGGTCGCCAGGTCGCCCGCCTGGTCGAACCGCACGTCCCGGACCGTGCGCTTTGCCCGACTGATCCGCTGCGCCATCGTTGCCTCCGGCACCAGGTAGGCCGCCGCGATCTGACTGGTCGTCAGGCCACCAACGGCGCGCAGCGTCAACGCCACCGCGGAGGCCGGGGTCAGGGACGGATGGGCGCACAGGAAGAACAACGCCAACGTGTCGTCCGCGGTCTGGGTCGGTCCAGGCGGCGGCTCGACCTCGACCCGTTGCTCCCGCACGCGCCGCGCGGCCTCCGCGCGGTGGGCGTCGA
>JBKJUI010000408.1:0-14293 GCA_046590775.1 Acidimicrobiales bacterium | reverse complement strand
GCTCTTCAGCCGGCTGGGTGATGAGAATGTCGAGGTTCGTGACGAGGCGCTGGTCGAGTCGAGCGGCCACGACCGGCACCATCCGTCGGTCGTGACGCCTGGCCAACCCGACCAGCGCCTCGTCACGAACCTCGACATTCTCATCACCCAGCCGGCTGAAGAGCGCCTCCCGCACGCCGGGCCCGTCGATCCCGGTCAGAGTCCCCAGACCGAAGGTCGCCCAGTCCCGCACGTCCTCGTCCGGATCGCCCATCAGTCCGATCAGCGCACAAGCAAGAAGGTCCGCGTCGCTCCCCTCCTCACAGGATGGGAGTGCCACCGCGACCATGTAGCGGACATCGCTGTCGACGTGGCCAGCAAGACCGACGAGCGTCGGCAGCCCACGGGGATCCCCCGCGAAGTCGAGAGCCCTGGCGACTGACCACAGCACGTCGGCGTCACGCTCGCCCTCCGCAAACCGGCTCACCGCCAACGTCACTTCAGGACCCCAGTCCTCCTCATCGGGATCGCACAACGCGGCCAGCACATCGCAACCCACGGCCCGCTCCACAGCGTCACCTGACGCGAGCATGCCACCCGCCGCGTTGAACGCATCACGCCCGAACCGCCGAGCCTCATGGAGCAGCAGCCACACCGCGTCGAAGTCGTCCCCACCGCACCCTCCCCGGCAGCCTTCCACGGCCTTCTCAAGCACCGCACCAAGCGCGGCCGGCGCCGCCCAAAAAGCCGCCCCATCACCCGACACGCCCTCGCCGTCCATGCCCCCACCATGCCGCACCTGCCAGCGGAGGCCATCCGAGTTGGCCGACCGGCCAGCATGAGACCCCACCACCCTCAGGATCGAGCCCGCCGAACAAGACTTCGTCAAGCGCCACTCCTCAGAATGGAGCACGACCGGCAGTTAGGTGTCGACGGCAAGCGGACAGCCGAGTCGAGCGACGGACAGGTGCGAGGGCCGGCGCGATGACTTCGAGCACCCAGCGTCGTCCTACTGCGATGCCCACCCCTGTCGACCTCCAGCCCGCGGCGCAGCGCCTCGCCCGCCTCGTCGAGGCGGTGCCCGATGGCGCCCTCGGCCGCCCGACGCCCTGCGCCGCGTACGCCGTCGGTGACCTGCTCGACCACCTCGCCAGCTTCCTGCTGGCCTTCACGGCTGCGGCCGCCAAGGCACCGTTGGACCGAGCCCCCCAGGCCGATGCGGCCCGGCTGGCCGCCGACTGGCGGACGCGGATCTCCGCGGACACCCTGGCCCTCGCCGAGGTGTGGAGAGACCCCGGCGCCTGGTCCGGCATGACCGCCGCCGGTGGCGTCGAGCTCCCGGGCGAGGTGGCCGGTGTGGTGGCTCTCGACGAGCTCGTCCTCCACGGCTGGGACCTGGCCAGGGCCACGGGCCAGCCCTCGGGCTACGACGGCCCTGGGCTCGAGGATGTGCACGCCACCGTCCTGCACTTCCGGGCCAACGGGATCGAGGGGCTGTTCGGGCCGGAGGTCCCCGTCGCCGGGGACGCCCCGCTCCTCGACCGCATCCTGGGCGCGGCGGGCCGGGATCCCGACTGGGCGCCGCCGCGCTAGATCCGCAAGGTCAGGACACCTGGTCGAGGAGGCCGAGGAGGTCGTCGGCGTGCTCCTCCTCGACGGCCAGGATCGTCTCCAGCATCCGGCGGGTGGTGGGGTCGCCGTCGCCCAGCCACCGGATGACGTCGCTGTAGGCGGCGATGGCGATCCGCTCGGCCACCAGGTCCTCGACGACCATCTCGCGCAGGCCGGCCGAGGCGTCGTACTGGCTGTGGCTGCGGCTGGCCAGCCCTTCTGGGTCGAAGTTCGGCGAGCCCTGCAGCTGGGTGATGCGGGCGGCGATCTGGTCGGCGTGCTGCTGCTCCTCGGTGGCGTGCTGGAGGAACTCGGCGGTGGCGGGGCCGGCGTCGAGGCCGGTGGCGGTGAAGTAGTGCCGCTTGTACCGCAGGACGCAGACGAGCTCGGTGGCCAGCGCGTCGTTCAGGACCTCGATGACCCGCTGGCGATCGGCCCCGTAGGACGACGTGATCGGGCCCTCCTCGATGTGCTGGCGCGCCCTGCGGCGCAGCTCTTCGACGTCGGAGACGAACGGATCCATGGCTTCATCCTCCCAGGGCGGAGGAAGGTCCGTGAGCGCGGCTGCTGCGGCGGCGGTGGCGGAGAACAGCGAGCAGCCCGGCGGATGCCGCCACCACCACCGCCACGGACGTGGCCGGCACCAGTGCCGGCACCCGGGGTTCGAGGCCAGCGCCGACGGCCAACCCGGCCAGGACGCCCAGCAGTCCGTTGCGGAGCAGCTCGACCCACGACAGGGGCGGGCCGCCGGCCTGGCCGAAGCAGGCGCAGCGCACCTCGTCCCCCCGCCGCAGGGCCCGCACCAGCACGGCCGTGAAGCCGCTGAGCAGGACCAGCGTGGCCACCCCACCAACCGCGGGGGCGGCCAGCAGGGCGACCGCCACGGCGAGCTCGACCAGGGGCACGGCCCGCGCCAGCCCCTCGGGGCGGCGCAGGCCCAGGTCGGCGAACCCCCGGATCGTCTCCCCCAGGTGCCCGAGCTTGGCCGCCCCGGCCCAGGCGAAGGTGAGAGACAGCACGCAGGCGGCGGCCATCCCGAAGTCGATGAACACAAACTCCATCGTGGGGCGTACCATGCGCACATGACCAAGCGCCGCCGCCTTCTTCTCGCTGGTGCTGCAGTTGTGCTCCTCGCCCTCATCCCCGGCTCGGCCGGTGCGAACACCGTCGGCGGCGGCGACCACGACGGCGGTGGGTGCAACTGGGACAAGACCGAGGCGCCCTCCAGCGCTAGCTACTAGCGGCACCGCTCACCTGGTCGAGCCAGGCGAGCAGCGGGGCCCTTATCGTGGCCACGCCCTTGTAGGCGGCCAGGTCGTCGGGGGTCGAGAGCACCGAAGCCCGAAGGCCGGCGGCCTGCTGAGGATCGGCGGCCAGAGCGTCGAGGCGCCACTGACGGGTGCGGATGGCGAAGACGACGGCGTCCGTGGCCGGCAGGCGACGCAGGGCCTGGCGCTCCACCCGCAGCCACAGCCGCTGCGGGTCGAAGCGGTCCGGCACGCCCGAGGTGGCGACGGGCTGGTGCAGGGTTGGGTCGTCGAGGAGGGCCCAGCTGCGCCGCTCCACCGCCCGACCGGGGCGGAGCGACTGCAGGACCCGCTCGACCTGGTCGGCCAGTCGGCCCGGGTAGCCCGGGACCGGGCCGTGGACGCCGAGCAGCGGGGCCCCCAGCTTCTCGGCCAGGCGCCACCGGTTCGGGTGGGCCACCGCCCCGGCCACGAGCACCAGCGGGCCGCCGGGCACGCCGACAGCCGGCAGCAGCAGGCAGAGGTCGTCGACCACCGCCCGCCCGCATGCTCCGATGGTGGGCTCTGACGCCCCGACCACCCCGGCGAGCTCGGCCGAGGCCGCCTCGCTGCCCGGAAGCCAGGCCACCGACTCGGGGTGGGCGTCGAGGTCGGCCACCTTGGCGGCCAGCTCGGCGCGATCGGCCGGTTCCAGCCAGGCGACGAGCGCCACCGGTCGGAGCCCGACGGCGAGGGTCCGCAGCGGGAACGGGAGATGGGCGGGGTCGGGGGTGTCCAGGCCCCCATCGTGACGCTACGGTTCGGGCTGTGGGCACCATCGACATCTTCGGGATCCGAGTGGTCGGCCGGCACGGCGCCCTGCCCGAGGAGCAGCTTCGCTCCCAGCCCTTCGAGATCGACCTGCGCCTCGAGGCCGACCTCACCAAGGCGGCGGCCAGCGACCGGCTCGAGGACACCGTCGACTACGGGCTGCTCACCGAGGCTGTGGCCCGCACCGTCGAGCTCGAGTCGTACCGCTTGCTCGAACGTCTGGCCGACCGGATCGCCGGCGTCTGCATCAGCCTGAGCGGGGTCACCGCCGTCGAGGTGTCGGTGCGCAAGCTGCGACCGCCCATCCCCGTGCACGTGAGCTCGGTCGGGGTCACCCTCCGCCGTGAGGCAGCCGAGGTCCGCCCCCAGGCCACGGCGACGTCCACCGCGCGGGCGGTCACCTCCTCGGCGTGACCGGCGAGCCCGGGGCCGAGACGCTCCGGCCCGAGCAGGCCGCCTACCTGGCGCTCGGCTCGAACCTCGGGGACCGGCTGGCCTTCCTCCAGGGGGCGGTCACCGCGCTGGAGGAGACGTCCGGCGTCGAGGTGACCGGGGTGTCCCGGGTGTACGAGACCGCCCCGGTCGGGGGCCCGGAGCAGGGGCCGTACCTCAACGCCGTCGTGGCGCTCCGCACCCACCTCGGGCCCGCCGAGCTGCTGGCCGTGGCCCACCGCGTCGAGGACCGGGCCGGGCGCGTCCGGGCCGGGCGCTGGGGCGCCCGCACGCTCGACGTCGACGTGCTGCTGGTCGGCGACGAGCAGGTGGACACCCCCGTCCTCACCGTCCCCCACCCGCGCCTTTGCCAGCGCGGCTTCGTCCTGGCCCCCCTGGCCGACGTCGCCCCCGACCTGGTCTCCGCCCCCGCCGGGGGCTGGCCCGGGGTCGAGCCCACCGGCGCTGTCCTCGACCTCGTGCACGAGGGGGGTTCATCTGCATCGGGAGTTGGCGCCGAAGACGCTCCATGAACAAGCTCCTCCGCGCTGCCGCCGGCCTCTTCAGCATCGGCGCCGGTGTCATGCACTGGGACATCTGGGCGAACCAGGGCTACCGGGAGACCCCGGTCCGGGAGCTGTTCATCGCCTCGGCCGTGGTCGGCGTGGTGGTCGGCCTCCTCGCCTACGTCGACCGGCAGCGAGCGGCCCTGCCGGCGGCGGTGGCCAACCTCGCCTTCCTGGCCGCCTTCGGCCTCTCCCGGGTGACCGAGCTCCCCACCTTCCACGGCGGGTGGAGCGAGTCGGGTCTGGCCCCCACCGACGCCATGTACGGCGGCGTCTCCACCACCCTCCTCCTGCTGTTGGCCGAGGCTCTCGCCGTCGCCTGCGGGCTGGCCTCGTTCTTCTTCGGCCGTGAGCCCCGGGCCGTGCCGCTCCCGAGCCAGGTCGCCCGGGCCTGACCCCGCCGGCCGCGCTACGGTGCGCGCCATGGCGGACCCGGTAGCAGTGGTGGCGGAGCAGGCAGCAGGGGTGGCGGACCAGCCGGTGCCCTTCCCGGCGGCCGACCCCCCCAGGCCGCAGGAAGCCCGAGCGCTCCCCCGGGGTGCGCAACCGGCGTCCAGCGAGTCCATCAAGAAGAGCCTCAAGACGATCTTCAACGGGCTGATCGAGGTGAAGGTGGTCACCATCGTCGAGAACGTCGAGCTCGACGTGGCCACTGGAGACGGCAGGACCACGGCGACGCTGAAGCCGTTCGGTCGCCAGGTCGACGCCCTGATCACAGTCTTCAACCTGCTCGACGGTGACGTCATCAACGTCATCGCCCCGAACCTGGCGGACAAGGCCGAGATCCGCGCCTTCCACACGGCGCAGGTCGAGAAGAGCGTCGCCGTGCTCCCGGCGAACCTCGAAGCACTGGTGAAGCTCGGGAAGGCGATCATCAACGAGTTCAAGTGAGCTCCGAGAAGCAGGCGACGGCTGCCCCCCTCGAGGTGGAGAGCCGGGCCAAGCGCATCTTCGACGATCTCCTGAACCTCGAGATCAACGTCATCTCGACGCCGGGGATGACGGCCCGGAAGATGCCGGACCCGAGGAGCGCCCTGGCCAACATCGCCCAGGACTACGAGGGGGTGCTGGCCGAGTTCTCCGCCCAGGTCAAGCCGGTCTGGGAGGAGGAGCGCCAGAAGAACCCCGAGGTACGCGTCATGTCGAAGGAGGACGCCATCGCTCGGGGGGAGAAGAGGTCCGTGCACTCGCTGGTGAACGACGAGGGCCTGCTGAGCGAGATGCACACCGGCTCGATGGTGACCCTCCCCGACGACAAGGTTGGCTTCGACACCTTCGACCGGCTGCGGGAGTGGGCGCTCGAGACCGCCGCCGTCTACTGGGCGGTGTCCCGGGTGGACGACTGGCCCGACCGCGAGTCGCTGGCGGCGCGGGGCGTGCTGTTCAAGCGGATCTACCGCAACTGCGACCAGCTGAAGAGGATGCTCGACGGCCTCGACCACGAGGACCGGGACACGCGGACCGTGGTGAAGCGCGACATGGGCCTGACCTCCGACCAGCTGATCACCCTGCGGAAGATCTGGGATGTGGGGGTCGCCACGGTCGTCATGCAGACGGTCGTCCAGCTCGACGGCGACATCGTCACCCGGATCCACGAGAACCATGCGGCCACGTCGAACGCGTCCCTGCAGAACCTGCACCGTGAGGCCGTCGACAACGCGCTGAAGAACTGGCAGTTCCTCGGCCAGACGCTGGCGCACTTCCTGACCTCGGCCCTCAAGGCCTTCCTGTGAGGCGCGAGGACCTGCCCCTCCTCCTCGACCTGATCCGCCACCCCGTCCGGCGCTGGGGCGGCTGGCACACCATGGCCGTCGAGCTCTTCGGCAAGGGGGGGATGACGATCGACACGCCGGCAACCCGGGACAACGACCTCATCGGGTTCCGCACCCTCATCCAGCCCGACGGGGACGTCGTCGTGATCGTGGACGACGCCTCGCTCCTCGACGAGGACCTGCTGCGCCGGCACCGCCAGCTCGTCACCGCCTGGTACGAGCGGTCCACGACGATGCTGCGGCAGGTGGAGGTGTCGCTCCGGGCCATCATCACCGCCGTCGCCGTCGTCGTGGCGGTGACGTTGGGACTGATCGGGTCCGAGATCCTGGCGAACGGCATCCTCCGCCTGGCGCTCAGCGCCCTGATCTCCGGAGTGGCCTTCCCCCTCCTCCGCTTCGGTGCGAAGTCTCTGGCCTACGCCCTCGTCCGCCGCCGGATGGACGCCTGGGTCGGTGGCGCCGGAGCAGCCGGTTGACCGGCGTCCGCCTGCGTCGTCATCGGCGTCGAGGCTGGGCGGTCGTCCTGTCCCTCGTGCTGGCCGGAGGGTGTGGCCGTGCCCAACCGCCGGACACGGCTCCCGTGCCCTTGGCCGACGGCGCCGCCGACGGCCTGGCCTGGCGGCTCGAGGGCCGCCGGTTCGCTGGGCTGCCCTGCGTGACGCTGATCCATGTCGGGCTCGACCGGCCGCCGTTCGGAGGCTGTGGGATCCAGCGCACGCCGCTGCGCCACCTCGAGCCGGTCACCGTGACCATCGGAAGCCGGCTCCTCGTCTTCTCGCCCCTCCCGGAGCGGGCCCGCCGTGTGCGGCTCGACGGCGCCGACACCTCCATCCTGGTCGAGCCGGCCCGCCAGGCCCCGGGCTTCCCGGGCCGGTTCCTCCTGGCCGACCTCGACCGGGGCCAGGAACCGCAGACCGTGCGGGTGTTCGGTGACGGCGGCCGGGCCGTCGTGACCTGACGGCGCGCTGACGACGCATGCGGAAGCCGATCCGCACAGCCGCCAGGATCGGCCAGACTGGTGCCCCGTGCTGGCGGTTCGGGACCTGAGCGTGGAGGTGGGCGGCATGCTCACCCTCCAGGGCGCGTCGTTCCAGGTGCGCGCCGGCGACAAGGTGGGGCTCGTCGGTCGCAACGGCGCCGGCAAGACCTCGCTGTTCCGGGTCGTCAGCGGTTCCCGACCGCCGTTCGCCGGCTCGGTCGAGATCGTCGGGCGCTTCGGCTACCTCAACCAGGAGCCCCCTCGGATGGACGCCGGGGCCACCGCCCTGGCCCACGTGCTGTCCGGTCGCGGCCTCGACGAGCTGGGGACCCGCCTCGAGAAGCTGCGCCTGCAGGTCGAGGAGGACCCCTCCGAGCGGAACCTGGCCCGCTTCGGCCGGGCCCAGGAGGCGTTCGAGCAGGCCGACGGCTACGCCGCCGACGCCGAGGTGCGCCGCCTGTCCGCCGGGCTCGGTCTGAAGCCCGACCGGGTCGACCACCCGGTCAGCGTCCTGTCGGGCGGCGAGCGACGCCGGGTCGAGCTGGCCCGCATCCTGTTCGCCGGCGCCGATGTGCTCCTGCTGGACGAGCCCACGAACCACCTCGACCTCGACGCCAAGGCTTGGCTCCTCGATCACCTGCGCCAGTACCGGGGCGCGCTCCTGGTCATCAGCCACGACCTCGAGCTGCTGGACGAGTCGATCGACCGGGTCCTCCACCTCGACGAGGGCCAGATGTTCGAGTACAAGGGCACCTACACCCAGTACAAGGCGCAACGGGCGGCCGACGAGCAGCGGCTGGGCAAGCTGGCCGGGCGCCAGGCGGCCGAGATCCAGCGGCTGGCCAAGCTGGCCGACTCGATGCGCGGTCAGACCGAGAAGCGGGCGCGCACCGCCAAGACCCTCGACAAGCGGGTCGAGCGGCTCGAGACCACCCGCGTCACCGGGCCCAAGGCCGAGCGGTCCCTGCGGGTCCGCATCCCCGACCCACCCCAGTCGGGGCGCACCGTCCTCGAGGTCGAGGATCTGACCAAGAGCTACGGCGGGCCTCCGGTGTTCGAGGGCGCCGGCTTCGCCCTCGAGCGGGGCGAGCGCATCCTGGTGATGGGCCTGAACGGCGCCGGCAAGACCTCGCTCCTGCGGATCCTCACCGGGCTCACCGAGCCCGACGCCGGAGACTTCAGCCTGGGCCACAACGTCAGCGCCGGCTACTTCGCCCAGGAGCACGAGGGCATCCTGGCCGGCCAGTCCGTCGTCTCCCACGTGCTGGCCAAGGCCCCGGAGCTGAAGGCCGCCGAGGCCCGGGCCCTCCTCGGCATGTTCGGCATCAAAGGCGACATGGCGTTCCAGGACGCCGGCACCCTGTCCGGCGGCGAGAAGACGAAGGTGGCGCTGGCCACCCTGGTGGCCGGCGGCCACAACCTGCTGCTGCTCGACGAGCCCACCAACAACCTCGACCCGCCCAGTCGTGAGGCCATCGGCCAGGCCCTGGCCGCCTGGAAGGGCTCGATGGTCCTGGTCAGCCACGACACCGACTTCGTGCGGGCCCTGGCGCCGCAGAAGGTGCTGCTCCTGCCCGACGCCACCCTCGACTACTGGACCGACGACCTCCTCGAGCTCGTGGCGCTGGCGTAGGAGTGTCCTGAAGGAGCCCACGACACGACTCGGCGCCCGCACCGCCGCCGGTCACCGCGGTGGCATGGGTCGTAGGAGCCGGTACTTCAGGATGCTCCTGAGACGCTACGGGACCGCCAGCGTGGTGGTCGTCGAGGAGCTCGTGGTGGTCGCTCTCTGGGTGGTGGTGGGCTGGACCGTGGTCGTGGGGCGCGCGGTGGAGGCCGTGGTGGCCGGCGCCGCCCGGACCGTCGTCGGGGTGGACCGGGCGGTGGAGGCCGGGAGCGTCGTCGCCGAGGTCGTGGTGGTGTCGGTGCCGGAGCCGGAGTCGTCGCCGGCCACCGTCAGCACGACGATCACGAGAACGATCAGGGCCACCGCTCCGAGCAGGCCGAGCACCAGCAGCCAGTTGTTCGGCCGTCGAGGTGGCGGCTCGTAGGGAACCTGGTAGGGCGGAGGCTCGTAGGGCGGAGGAGGCAGGTCGGGCGGCGGCCCCGGGACGACCGGCACGGCCACCGTCTCCTCCAGGGCTGGGTCTACAGGGCGGCCAACCGGGCGATCTCGGGGGTCCACGGCCCTCAAGCCTGCCCGAAGGGCGCCGCGTCAGCCGGGATCCTTCCCACCTTTGCCCTTCCCCTTGCCCGGACCCGGGGTCACGGCAGGCGCCGTCGGAGCTGTCGTCGTGCGCGACGTGGCGTCCGGGCGCGACGTGGGAGGAGCAACGGTGCCTTCGGGGGCGACGGTCGTGGCCGTGTCGGCCTCGGTCGGTGCAGGCGGGGAGGCGGGCGAGCTGCGTTGGGCGAAGGCCAGCGCCGACAGGGCGAGGGCGACGACTGCCGCAGCCGCGAGCAGGCCCAGCACGAGCGGGGTGCGGTCCCGCGGCGGCGGAGCGAGGGGCGCCGCCGCCTCGACCGGGAGGAGGGCGGTGGTCTCGTCCGGTTCGTCTCGGGCGGCTGGGGCGGCCACGGTCTCGACCACGGGCAGCGGCATGGTGTCGGTGGCGCGAGGTTCCACGCCTCCACCTTGCCCGAACCCGGTGGCGGAGACACCTGGCGCCGGCCAGGCTGGGCCCGTGACCGACCAAACCGGACCGCCCGGCGACCGCACCCGGCTGCGCCGCCACCCCGAACGCGGCCGGTACGACGAGGGAGCCGTCCACGCCATCCTCGACGAGGCCATCGTGGCCCACGTCGGCGTGCTCACCGAGCTGGGCCCGGTGGTCCTGCCGATGGCGTACGGGCGGATCGACCGCACGCTGTACCTGCACGGCGCCGCCGGCAACGCCATGCTCGGCGCCGCCGAGGGGTCACCGGGGTGCGCCACGGTCACCCTGCTCGACGGGCTGGTGCTGGCCAAGTCGGCCTTCCACCACTCGATGAACTTCCGCTCGGTCGTGGTGTTCGCCCCCGGCCGGCGGGTGGAGGACGAGGCAGAGCGCCGCCTGGCGCTCGACGCAATCGTCGACCACATCGTGCCCGGCCGCACCGCCGAGGCCCGGCCGCCGACCGAGTCCGAGCTGCGGGCCACCCGGGTCCTGGCCCTCGACCTGGGGTCGGCCTCAGCCAAGGTCCGCACCGGCCCGCCCATCGACGACGAGGCCGACGCCGACTGGCCGGCGTGGACCGGCACCATCCCGATCACCCTCGTACGAGGCGCCAGGGTCCCGGCGTCATCGACCTGACGAGGGGGCGCCGGTTCGAGGTTGTCCTTGAGCGACAAACGTGAGGTGGCGGAGATCTCGACATGATGATCACCTCTTCGACGGATGAGACGTGAGGTGGAGGCTGGGGCAACCGCTAGGGTGCCGCTCCGGCGTGTCCCCGACCGGCACGTATCTAGGGGTCTGACGGGAGTGTCCTTGGTGTACCCACGCCGCCACCGCTGATGCCGAGTGGACCAAGCACAACCTGTCCCGCGTCCGAGACAGCCTCCCCAACGGCTACTGCGGACGCCCGCCCCAACAGGACTGCCCGCACCCCAACGCCTGCCTCACCTGCCCCGACTTCCAGACCACCCCCGAGTTCCTCGGCGTGCACCACCACCAAGCCGGCACGAACAGAGAGCTCATCGCCCGCGCCGACGCCAACGGCCACTTCCGGCTCGCCGACAACCTCCGCCGCGTGCAGGACAACCTCGAACGGATCATCCCCGCCCTCGAAGCCCTCGCCACAGAACCGCCCCCGTGACCCGCGCCGACAACACCGACCACCTCCGGCGAGCCGCCGCCACCCGCCACGACGACGCCGTCGCCCGCACCCGACAGGCCATCACCGACGCTCGCCGCACCGGACAGCCCGTCACCTTCGCCACCATCGCTCGCGCCGCCGCGGTCTCCCGCAGCTGGCTCTACAACCAACCCGACCTCCGCGAAGCCATCGGCACGCTCCGACAGGACCCGCCCCGCAGCCCCCGCCCCGGCGCCGCAGCGCAGCGGGCCACGACCGAGTCATCGCACCAACGGCTCGCCACCGCACGCGCCGAGATCGGACGGCTCCGCACCGACAACGCCCTCCTCCACGAACAGCTCGAACGGTCCCTCGGAGCCCAACGCCTCCACCGCTGAACCTGCGTCAACGACATGTCCTTGGCACAGACCTCCAGGTCAGGACCCCCGTCCCTCAACGAGCCCGAGATAACGGCAGCCACACATGAGGGCTCGCCGGCGCCTGCTCTGGCGCTGCGATTATGGGACGGTCAACCCGCCCGGCTTCGCCGGTTTTCGGGCGGCCGTGCCTTGCGCGGTGGCCAGGCGGTAGCCCGGCGATATGAGCGGCACCCCCTGCTTGGCCTCCGGTCAACCGGAACGCCCGAGCCCCCATCTGAAGGTCGTGGCGGGCACGGTTCGCACGTCGACGAGGCAGTTCGTGAGTTGCACGCCGGCCCTAATGGTGGCGCGCGATAGGTCGGAGCGGCGACGTCCACGTCTACCACCGGATACTGCTCCATGAGCGGCGCTCCAGGCTGGCTCCTCGTATATTGAGGCGCGTTCTGGCCTCGTGTGATGGGGGTCGTCGAACTGAAGGGGCGAGGTCGTTGACGTGATCGGCCGTCATGCGGCTCGAACGGTCGTTGCTACGAGCGCTCCGGTGATGCGATGTCGGAGTAGATCTCGCCGGACGCAGTCCAGTTCCGACCGCTCGCATCGTCCCAGGTCGCAACCTCGGTCGCAGCCCACGTCGACCATTCCTCGACCATGCGGTGGAAGTCCGCCACGAAGCGCATGGTCAACGCGCCCACGGCATTGCGATCCGGGAACGGCGCCACGCCGTCAACAACGGATTGTGCTAGCCCTGCGAGCTCACGTTGCGCCTCGACTGCCTGGACGCGAGCTGACTCGAGCGCGGCGAGCAGGTCCTGTTGCCGTCCGAGGTCACCGAAGAATGACCGCAGCAGCACCTCGGCCTCGAGGACCGGGGCGTCCGGTGGTGTCCTCAACCAATCGCGGAGCGCCTTCCGACCGGCCGGCGTGATCGAGTAGATCGTGCTCTTGCGCTTCCCCGTGTACGACTCCTCGCTCAGTGCCAGCCCAGCCATCGCGAGTCGCTTCGCCTCCGCGTAGAGGTAACGCTCCGCGCGTGGGAAGAGGAAGCGGAGGCTGCGCTGTCCCTGCTGCGTGAGCTCGTAGGTCGTCCACGCCCGCAAGGACAGCAGTCCGAGCACGGCGTGCGAGGCAGGCGAGAGGGACACGGCGACTCCGGAAGAAGTAGTTGACAGAAGATACTGCATAGTGCAGTCTCCAGAGGTGCCAGATACTGCACCATGCAGTATGGAGGGGGGGGGATGAGATCATGACTGTCACCCATGCGACCGAGGCGTCCGATCGGATGCTCTGGAGCTTCAACATGCTCATGGACGTGAAGGCGTCCGCCGAGGACACTGGCGGTGCGTTGACCGTGATCGACTCGCGGCTCACAGCCGCAGCGAACCCGCCGATGCACGTGCACCACACGAGCGACGAAGGGTTCTACGTGCTCGAGGGGGAGGTCGAGTTCTTCCTCGCCGACGCGTCCTGCATCGCCCGTCCGGGCGACTTTGTGTTCGGCCCGCGCGGCGTTCCGCATCGCTTCGAGATCCGCACGCCCGAGGCGCGTCTCCTCGTGATCGGCACCCCCGGCGGTGGCGAGCGGTTCTTCGCTGCCGTCGGCGAGCCGGCCGGCGGGCCGCAGCTGCCGACTCCACGGGAGCCGGACGTCGGACGCGTGGTAACGATCGCGGCCGCGCACGACATCGAGATCTTGCCGCCACCCGCATGAGCACCACGATGCTGACCCTGGTCGTCGTGGCTCACCCCGACGACGAATCGTTCGGCTGCGGATCGATCCTCGCCCACGCCGCCGCCAGCGGCGGGACGGCAGCGGTGCTCTGCGCCACCCGAGGCGAGGCCGGCGAGAGCAGGATCCCGACCGACGACCTGGCCACCGTGCGCGAGGCCGAACTGCGGGCTGCGGCTCGACTCCTCGGCGTCGGCACCGTGATCGTGCTCGACCACGTCGATTCCGGTATGAACGGCCCGCCGCCCGACCGGGCGTTGGTCACCGTTGACTCGGACGTCCTGGTCTCGGAAATCCGGGCGGTCATCGAGGACCTCCGCCCCGACGTCGTCGTCACCCTCGCCGCCGACGACGGTCACCGGGACCACGTCGCCATCCGTGACGCGACACTCATCGCCGTCGACACGAGCAGTCACGCCGTCGGTGTGACCTTTCTGTCCTGCTTGGCCCGGTCGTCGATGGCCCGCTGGGCCGACCGCATGAGAACGACGGGCGGTGGCGAGGCGTACCTTGCGATACGGGAGCTCGGCACGCCCGACGAGGACATCACGCTCGTCGTCGACGTCGCGTCGCACATGGACACGCGATGGGCGGCCATCCGCGCGCACGCCAGCCAGGCGAGCCCCTTCGACGACCTCGACACCGAGCTCCAGCAGGAGTTCCTCGCTTGGGACCGGCTGCGCCTGGTCCGCGGCACCGCCGGGATCATGCGCGACCCCGGTTTCCACGCCGTTGATGAGCACCCCGATGTGGGCCTGCTCCTGTGCGCCATGGACGAGACGGCCCGCTGGAAGGCGACGCGCGAGCTCAGGAGCTGGGAACGCACCCAGCTCGCCCTCAGGCCCGGGGAGCGCTTGCTCGACGTCGGCTGCGGGCTGGGCGACGCCGGCATCGCACTGTCGGCCGACCTCGGCACGTCAGGCGAGCTCCTCGGCCTCGATGGCTCCGGGGTGATGATCGCGGAGGCCACGACACGGGCCCGACGAGCGACGGGTCGCACGCGGTTCGTCGTCG
>JBKJUI010000156.1:0-2951 GCA_046590775.1 Acidimicrobiales bacterium | reverse complement strand
CTCCTTCAGCCGATCGCCGGCGAGGTCGACGATGTTGCGGTCCAAACTTGGCGCCATCGCCCGCAGCTGGGCCAGGGCGTCGTCACGGGCCTGGCGGACCAGGCCGACAACCCACTCCTGCCCGTCGACGAAGGCCACCTGCTCGGCGACGTCGTCACCGAGGTCGACGGACACCGCGTGGCGATGGCCGGCGCCGGCCAGGGCCCGGGCCAGGTGGCGGCACGGGAAGAAGGGGAACACGTTCCAGATCACCGCCGCCAGCAGCGCCCGCCCGGTGAGAGCCGACGACACCGGGAAGACGAGCACACCGAGGACGAGGACCCAGACCATGCCGGCGGGCACGAGCCAGCGCCAGCCCCCCAGCGACGTCCAGTAGAAGCCGCCCAGGAACGACAGCAGGAGAAGCGCGGTGAGACCCACGAGAGGATCGCCTTCGCCGTTTACCGGCGACCGGGCGAAGGTGCCGAGGACGGTGATCACGGTGCCGGCCATCAGGGCCAGCACGAAGACGCCGAGCCGCGCCGCCTCGCCGTGGCGGACGATCCGGCGGTGGGAGATGAGGCCGATGACAGCGGTGGTCGCCGCGCCGGCCAGAGCGGCGGGGAGGGGCATGCCGCTGGCCGCGGGAAGCAGCCCGATGAGGCACAGCGCGGCCAGGTACAGGTAGGTCGACGCGCACGGGTCGATCGGCGGTGGCGCGGCCCGACGATCGGCGGGAATTACCACGGGGCGCCCGCCGACCAGGATGGACAGGTCCTGGCCGGGCAACCGGGCCGCGCCGGTGTCGCGGAGGTGGACGTCCGTCCGGCCGCGGAGGTCCAGGTCGTCGAGGTCGCGCTCGAGCCGGCCGACCTGGGTGGCGGTCAGCAGCGTCGTGCCGTCGCCCTCGTCGATATGGAGCTCGACGAGGGCCGACAGGTCGGGGTGCCGGTTCCGGGCCCGTTCCCATTCCAGGAGGGCGACCTGCAGGTACCTCGCCTCCTGGGCGGTGGACTCGCTGAGCTGCATCTTCCACCCGTCGGCCAGCTGCCACAGCGCCGATCCCGGCGCCGGCCGGCCGAGCACCGGGACGAGCCCTTCGATGGCGTCCACCGCCGAGCTGGCGCCCATGGCCACCTGGTTCTGGCCGGCCAGGTAGGCCCGGCGCCGGCGGGCGGTGCGCACCACGTCGTGCTGCGCCTCGGCCCGCCGGTCGAGGTGCCGGCAATAGCGGAGGAAGGCGACGCCCATGACGACGGAGAGCGTGATCCACCCGAAGCCCATGACCCCGAGGGGCCGGTCGAGCACGGCAGCGGTCACGATCGACGGCAGGAAGATGGCCACGGGCACGGCAAGCCCCCGCCAGCCGAGCCGCACGCCGGCCTCGAGGGCGATCGGGATGGAGATCAGGATGGCCCAGTCGTGGCTGCCGAGGGGAAGCGGGGAGGCGGTCCAGAAGGCGGCGTCGGCGGCGTCGAGGGGCAGCCGCCACGCCAGCCCGAAATCGTCGCTGCGCCGGAGCCGGCGCCAGATGGCCACGTCGAGCAGCACGAAGAGCGGCAGGGCGGCCCGCCACAGCCCGGAGCCGGCCGATGCACCGCCGGCGTGCTGGAACAGCTGGTTGAGCCGGACCCCGAGTCGCAGGGCCAGGTGCAGCGTGGTGCGGATCTCGATGGACCCGCGGACGTAGTACGCCTCGGCCCACCGACCCGGTCCCGCCATGGGCGCCATTCTCGCGTGCGGCGCGCGAAGTGGGCCGGTTGAAGTGCGCGGCTCCGTCCGCGGAGGATCACCACGTGGACGCGGACCTGGCATCGACCATCGCCGGCGCCCGGAAGGCCGCCGGCCTCACCCAGGCCGCGCTGGCCCGCCGGACCGGCATCTCGCCCAGCTACCTGTCCCGGATCGAGGGCGCGGGTTGGGAGGTCGGCGGGCCGTGGCCGTCCGATGCCGTCCTCCGGGCCCTGGCCCGGGTCCTGGCTCTCAGCTCGACGGAGCTGATCGCCGGCCGCCGGGCGCTCCAGCGCGACGCCGCCTGCCACGCCCGCGCCCACCCCGCCGACGCCGTCGGCCGGACGCCCTACGCGGTCAGCATGGGGTCGGCCGACGTTGATGCCGCCGCCCGCGGCGTGGTCGAGCACAACCCGCCGGCGGGGACCCTGCGGTCGGCGCAGGTCATCACCGGCCGGGCCGAGGTGTCGCCGTCGTACCTCGACGCCCTGGCCTCGGCGCTGGCCGCCGACCCCGACGCCCTGCTGTACCGGGTCTGCGCCGCCGACCGCCGCGCCCTGCCGGTGGCCCAGGCGACGGTCGACCGGCTGGGAGGACGAGGCGGGAACGTCCGCACCCGGGTGGCGTTCTGCAACCCGCTGGCGTTCGACGTCCTCATCGGCGACCACGAGGTGTTCCTCGGCATCCCCGACAGGCGGGGCCATCCGCACCTGCGGGCCGGCATCGTCGTCGACGACCCCGACTTCGTCGCCGCCGTACGGAGCTGGTTCGACGAGTCGGTGTGGGACGCGCCGTCAGGGTACGCCGACCTGTGGGCCGGCGCCGGGCCGGTTGGCGACTCGTTCGCCGCCATCGACGAGTGCCTGTCAGGAGCTGAAAAGGACCTGGACCCAGCAGCCGCCGGCAGTGTCGGTCCAGGCGCCGACGCCTATGCGTTGGAAGGCGCCGGTCAGGATGTTCCGCCGATGGCTCGGTGAGGCCATCCACTTCTGTTCCAGGAGGGCGGCGTTACAGGGCTCCGACGTGCCCACGTTGTCACCCCAGGTGGCGCCGGGGCGGCAGCCGATGACGGCTGCGCCGGCGCCGGGATTGTGGGCCAGGACGCCGCTGCGGGCCAGCTGCTCGGCGTAGCGGGAGGCGACGCCGTCGAGGCAGCTGTCGCGGGAGAGGGTGCCCAGGCCTTCGGTCCGCCGGTCGCCGTTGGTCAGGGGGAGCACCTCGGCCTCCACTGACGACAATCG
>JBKJUI010000145.1:0-8788 GCA_046590775.1 Acidimicrobiales bacterium | reverse complement strand
CCGACGGCGACGTTCGATGGATGCTGGAGGAGCTGAGGGTCAGCCTGTTCGCCCAGTCCCTGGGCACGTCCGAGCCCGTGAGCGAGCAGCGCCTGCGCAAGGCCCTCGACCGGCTCGTGCCGGGGCGCGCACCCTCGTAGGGTCGGGGCCCGTGCGGCTCAGCGTCCTCGACCAGTCGCCGGTGTCGAGCGGATCTGAGCCCGCGGACGCACTGGGGGAGACCGTGGCCCTGGCCCAGGCCGCCGACCGGCTCGGGTACTCCCGCTATTGGCTGGCCGAGCACCACGGCAGCCCCGGGCTGGCGGGCACCGCCCCCGAGGTGCTGGCCACCCGGGTGGCGGCGGCGACGTCCACGATCCGGGTGGGTGCCGGCGGGGTCCTGCTGTCGCACTACAGCCCGCTGAAGGTGGCGGAGACCTTCTCGGTCCTCGCCGCGCTGTTCCCGGGGCGCATCGACCTCGGCATCGGCCGGGCCGACGGCGCGTCGGCGGCCACCACCGCTGCGCTGCAGGCCGGTGCGGCCGACGGCTCGCTTCCGTTCGGCCGCAAGCTGGCCGAGGTCCTCGGCTACCTCGACCGTGGCCCGGCGGGAGCCGACGCGCCAGAGGTGTGGCTCCTCGCCTCGAGCTCTGACGGCGCCGGGGCCGCGGCCTCGCACGGCTTGCCGCTGTGCTTCGCCCACTTCATCTCCACCGGCTTCGGGCCGCAGATACTGGCCGGCTACCGGCGGGCCTTCCAGCCCTCGGCCACGCGGGGGCGACCGGAGGCGAGCGTGGCCGTCGCCGTCATCTGCGCCGAGACCGATGCCGAGGCCGAGCGCCTGGCGAGCAGCGTGGACCTGTGGCGGCTGTCGTCGGAGGACGGCAGGGGAGCGGTGCCCTCGGTCGAGGAGGCCCGGGCCCGTGGCCGCAGCGACCTGGAGGCGGCCAAGATCACCCAGAACCGCAAGGGGCTCGTGGTCGGCGGTCCCCAGCGGGTGTCCGAGGCCCTCGCCGTCCTGGCGGCGGACTTCCAGGTCGAGGAGCTGGCCATCCTCACGGTGTGCCACGACCCCAAGGCGCGCCTGCGCTCCTACGAGCTGCTGGCCGAGGCCTTCGACCTCGGCGGGCGGCAGGAGCTCTGACACTCGACGCCTGCGGCGAGAACCGCAACTCGGGACCTGGTGCACCAGCCCGCATGAGAGGGAACTGCCCCGGGGATGGATTCACACATCCGGGGCATCGTCGTCTTTGCTTTCGATGCGATGGACTGCATCACACGAGGAGATAGAAGGCGGATGCACCATTCATCCCAGCTGTACCGCTTCGCACGGTTCGCCAACATCCTGCTCATGTCGTCAGGCCTGGCCCTGCTGCTCGACCAGAGCATGGCCTGGGCCTTTGACCGCTACGACCAGGTGCCCCACTGGCGCACCGACGAGCGAGGCAGCCTGACCGTGGTCGACAGGACCGGTGAGCGGGCCTGGAACGACGCCACCCGGGCGGCGGTCGACTCCTGGAACCGAGCCTCGATGGGCACCGGGCTGCGGCTCACCTGGTCGAAGGGCGCAGGAGAGTGCGAGCCCGATCGCACGAGCATCAGCATCTGCCAGGAGCCGTCACAGCAGCTCGGCGACGAGATCCACGACGACCGCGAGGGCCTGGCCGACCTGCGCCTCGGGTCCGACCGGAGCCAGGCCCACATCGGCGGCACATCCATCGCCGTGTGCTCGAACTGCCAGCTGCAGCCGGCGCGCCGCCGGGTGATCGCCGTCCACGAGCTCGGCCACGCCCTGGGCCTCGAGCACACCGCCGACCGCGCCTCGGTGATGTTCCCGAGCGGCGGCCCCGAGACGCCGATCCGCGACGACGTCGAGTCCCTCCGCGACCTCTACGCCCATATCGACCAGGAGGACCGCTGCGGCTTCTTCGACCTCCAGATCGGGCCCCTCTGCCTTTAGTTGAGAGGGGTTTCGGGCCTGCGGCCGGCTAGAAGCCGCTGTTGAGCAGGTTGATGACGGCGGGCCCGAGGATGACGACGAACATCGCCGGGAGGATGCAGAAGACGAGGGGGAAGGTGATCTTGACGGGCAGCTTCATCGCCCGTTCCTCGGCGGCCTGGCGTCGCTTCTCCCGCTGCTCCGAGGCCTGGGCCCGCAGCATCTGGCTGACCGGGACGCCGTAGGTCTCGGCCTGGACCAGGGCGTGCGCGAACTGGCGCAGCTCGGCCACGTCGGTGCGGGCCAGGAGGTTCTCGAGCGCCTCCCGACGCGGGATGCCGACCCGCAGCTCCTGGTGCATGCGGCTCACCTCGGCCGACAGCGGCGTGGCGGCGGCTCTGGTCGTGCGGGCCAGGGCGGCATCGAAGCCCAGGCCGGCTTCGACGCAGATGGTGATCTGGTCGAGCAGGTCAGGAAGCTCGTTGCGCATCGAGGTCTGGCGGCGGTGCATCCGCCGGGCGAGCATGGCGTCGGGCACGAGATAGCCGGCGACGAACAGGATGGCGATGAGGACCAGGGTCTTGAGGGACGGCATCAAGATGGCGACCCCGATGGCGATCGCCCCGAGGATGGCGCTTGCGACCACCTTGGCGATCAGGACGAGCTCGACGGGGAGTGACAGGCCGGCCAGGACGATGCGTCGCTCGAGGTGGTCGATGACCCCGACCGGGCTGATCCGGCGGATCCGCTGGGCGAGCGCCTTCGCCGTCGGCTGGAGCACGCGCTCGGTGGTGGACTGGGAGAGGACGAGGCTTCGGAGGTCGGTGGTGCCGCCCAGCCCCTCGCGCAGGTTGCGGCTCACCCTGCCTTCGGAGGACAGCCGGTCACCGATCAGGGAGAAGACCAGCAGCGGGATGGACAGGGCGACGGCCACGGCAGCGACGATGACGTACAGGGGCATTCCGTTCCCTTCGGCTAGAAGACCGGGGTCACGAGCTTGCGGAGCCAGAGGCCACCAACGAGCAGGGCTGCACCGCCGACGCCGAGCAGGAGCACCCCGGTGAGGGTGGAGTACAGGGGGCTGAGGTACTCGGGGTTGATGACCGCCATCACGGCGCTGAGGACGAATGGCAGAATCATCACCACGAGGGCCGAAAGCCTTCCCTCGGCTGTCAGCGCCGAGACCTGGCGACGGAGCCGGCTGCGGTCGCGGATGGTGCCGGTGATCGTGTCCAGGATTTCGGCCAGGTTCCCGCCGATCTCCCGGTTGATGTCGATGGCCTGCACGACCCAGAGCATGTCCTGGCTGCGCATCCGCTCGGCCACGGCCTGCAGCGCCCCGCTCAGATCACGGCCGAGCCGGGTCTCCACCAGGACCCGTCGGAACTCCTCCGAGGTGGGGGACTCCGACTCCCGGCCGACGGTGTCGAGAGCCTGGGTCAGCCCGTTGCCGGCGCGCAGGCTGCCGGTGAGGAGCTGCAGGGTCTCGGCCAGCTGGTCGACGAACTGCTTGCGGCGGCGGCCGGCGAGGAGGCTCACGACGACCTTGGAGAGCACAAGGGTGGAAAAGGCGAGCAGCACCCCGAACAGGAATGCCACCATCGCCCACCCGACGAGGCCGGCGACGAGGGCGGCGGTCAGGACGGTGACGATGAACTCTCCGGGCCTTATGTCGAGCCCGGCCTGTTCGAGACCGTCGCCGATGATCGACCTCTGCCCCCCCCTCTGGAGGACGTTGTCGGTCATGGCCTCGGCCCGGAGGGCCATCCCGGAGAGGCCGCTCCGGTGCGGGCGGGCCATGCCGCGCGCCCTCGGGGTGCGGTCGGTGGTCAGCTTCAGCGTTCCGAGGAACAGGGCCCCGAAGCACAGGGCGGCGCCGAGCACCAGGGGCCACTTGCTCACCACCGAGGTCGCCACGACGGGCGTAGGCGTCGTCCGGATCGCCGGGGTGACCGGCGGACGGCCAGGCACCGGCGCCGGGGGCGCAGGAGTGGCGGACGGGGCGGCGCGCTCGTCCGACGTGGCAGCGGCGGCGACCCGCTCCTCGGCCGGGACGTCGCCGTTGGGCGACCTTGTGGCCAGGACGATCACGGCGAGGAGGCTCAGCAGCGCGATGACGCCGGCCGCCATGGCGCTGCGGGTGCGGATCCGCCGCTGACCGGCCTCATGGGGATCGAGTGCTGCAGGGTTCTCGTTCATCGCCGCTTGAGCTCCAGGACGGGATCGCCGTGGCCGAGGAGCCGAGCCGGCACCGTCAGCCCGTTGGCCCGGAGGCGGTCGGCGAAGGCCGGCCGGATCCCGGTGGGCTCGAGGGACGCGTGGAGGAGGCCGTCCTCGCCGACCTCCCCGCCGTGCTCCATGCTGAAGATGTCCTGCAGGCCGATGACGTTGCCCTCCATGCTGGTGACCTCGGTGAGCCTGGTGATCCGCCGGGTGCCGTCCCGCAGGCGGCTGAGCTGCAGGACCAGGTCGATGGCCGAGGTGATCTGCTCCCGGATGGCCCGCGACGGCAGCTCCACGCCGGCCATGAGGACCATGGTCTCGAGACGGGCCAGCGCGTCGCGCGGGGTGTTGGCGTGCAGCGTCGACAGCGAGCCCTCGTGGCCGGTGTTCATCGCCTGCAGCATGTCGAGCGCCTCGCCACCGCGGACCTCGCCGACGATGATGCGGTCCGGGCGCATGCGCAGGGAGTTCCGGACCAGGTCGCGGATCGTGACCTCGCCCTTGCCCTCCAGGTTCCGCGGCCGGGCCTCGAGGCGGACGATGTTCTCCCGGTTCAGCTGCAGCTCGGCGGCATCTTCGATGCTGACGATGCGCTCCTCATCAGGGATGAACGACGAGAGCACGTTCAGGAGGGTCGTCTTCCCGGTGCCGGTGCCACCGCTGACCAGGATGTTCAGCTTGCCGATCACGCACAAGCAGAGGAGCTCGGCCAGGCGGGGGGGCATCGTGCGGAGCCGGACCATGTCCTCGACCCGGAACGGTGTCTTGGAGAACTTGCGGATCGTGAGGGATGGCCCGTCCAGGGCCAGGGGCGGCAGCACGGCGTTCACCCGGGAACCGTCCGGAAGGCGGGCGTCCACCATCGGTGACGCCTCGTCGACCCGGCGCCCGACCTGGCTGACGATGCGGTCGATGACCCGTCGCAGCTGGTCGTCGAACAGGAACCGGTCGGATGTGGCGTACAGCCGGCCCGCCCGCTCGACGTGGATGGGGCGGGTGCCCTCGACCATGATCTCGGTGACCTCGGGATCGGCCAGGAACCGGTCGAGCGGGCCGAAGCCGAGGACGTCCTTGGTCATCTGCTCGGCCAGCCGATCGCGCTCGGCGTCCGAGAGCGGGGCGCGGTCGGCCTTGAGCACCAGGCCCAGCTCGGCGACGACGAGGCGGTGCAGCTCCTGCTCGGTCATGTCCGGTCGGAACAAGCGGCTGCCCAGACGGGTGTACAGCGACTCCTGGGTGCGCCGGCGGAGCGATGCCAGCGGATCGCCGCTCGCCGCCGCGCCCCCGTTCCCGTTGGGGGTCCGGGGCAGAGCCGGCCTGACGGGCTTGACGGGCTTGACGGGCGGATCCTGCCGGGGCGGTGCCTCGTCCTCGGCGGCGGCCGTGGCCTGCTTCAGGCGGTCGTTGAGCTTCATGCGCTGTCGCGCTTCGGGAACCAGCGGGCGGTTGCGGAAGGAGCCGGGACCGGAGAATGAGCCGGCCCGACGGCCGCGCCCGCGCCGAAGCCGTCGGCGAACTGCGCCAGCGCCTTGGCGACGAGTGAGCGCGGCTCCGACTCGACCACGGGCGAGCCCTGGTTGGTGGAGATCGGCACCGATCGCGAGGAGGGGATGGCGGCGTCGAAGGTGATCCCGAGCGTGGCCTCCACGTCCTTCGGTGAGAGCCCCACCCGCGCATCGGCACGGTTCAGCACCAGGTGGCGCCTCTGGCGGGTCATGCCGAGCAGGTCGAAGGCGTCCAGCGCCTTGCGGACGCCGCGGACGCTGGGGACGTCGGTGGCGCACACCATGACGAGGTCGTCGGAGTGCTCGGTGGCGGCCAGGACGTACTCGTCGAGCCCTGATGCGGTGTCGACGACCACGTAGTCGAACTCGCTGGCGAGGATCTCGATCATGTGGGTCACCGCGGCGGGCTCGATGTCGTCGGCCTCGGCCGGGAAGTGCGGGCCGGCCAGGAGGTAGACACCGCCCTGGCGGGGCTCGAGGAACACCTTGAGCGACGTGCTGTCCAGCTTGTCGTCGGCCCGGGCTGCATCGGCCACCGTGGCCTGAGGTCCGAGCCCGAGAGCGCTGCCTGCGTCGCCGAACTGAAGGTCGAGGTCGATGAGCGCCACACGCCCGGGGAACGACGCACCGAGCCTGACCGCCAGGTTGCTGGCCACGGTCGTCTTGCCTGCGCCGCCCTTCGGTGACATCACCGTGATGACGCGACCCCTCGGGGGAGCCGCTTCGGCCAACCTGCCGCTGATCCGCTGCCTCCGGGCCGCAGCGGCCCCCGCCCGCTCCAGGGTCTCGCGGAGGTCGCCATCGCTGCACCCCGGCATGACGATCTCGCGCACGCCGGAGCGGAGCGCCTGCTCGAACAGTCGGGACGTCGGCTTCGCCACCAGGACGATGCAGATCTCGGGGTGGGACAGGTCGAGGCCGGCCGCCAGCTCGAGGGCGGCCGGCGTCGGGATGCCGGGACCGAGGACGACGACCTCCGGCTCGCGGTCGGCGATGGCCTGCACGGCCTGCTGGGGGTGGAGCCGGGGAAGCTTGGCGTCCCACCAGCGCTCGGCCTCGACCTCACCGTCGAAGGCCCGCTTCACCTGGGCTTCGAAGTCGGTGTCCGGCGTGACGAGGAGCATGCCGGTCATGCGTTCACCGACGCCTTGGTCTGGACCTTGGTGGGCGTGGCGGGAGCGTTCTCCGGCTCGGCGCTGAACCACAGGTGGCCGTACTCGGCGGCGAACACGACCCGCTCGACCTGGGCGGCGTCCAGGGCCAGGGTCACGTGCAGCAGCGTGGAGCTCGGGGCCGTGCCCTGCGCCTCGGACTTGACGTTGACGCCCTCTGCGGTGCGCACCCCGGTGACCTTCACCTTCGAGAGGATCATGCGGCTGGTCTGCGGATCGTCGAACGAGGCGACGATGCCCACCGTGTCACCGGCCCGGATCTGCCCGCCGACCGCTCGGACCGGGTCCACCGGGACCGTGACCTGGAGCTTGCCAGCAGGCACGCCGGGGGCGTCGGTGACCGCCGGCGGACCGAACCGGCTGGGCACGAGCTGGTCACCCTTGCCCAGGTCGACCAGGTTCACCTGGCCAGCCAGCGAGCTCATGCTGGTCAGGGCACCGGCGGCGGCCAGGGTGGGCGGCACCTCCTGGACGCGGACCTTCCCGGCCAGGTCCTCGGCCTTGGTCCCCCTCGGGATCGCCTCGTCCACGACCAGCACCTGCACCTTGTTCTCGGTGCTGGAAGCCCGGTCATCGGCGCCCCGGACGTAGAAGACCAGGAGCGCCGTCCCGATCAGTGCCATCGCAACCGAGGCGGCGATCCCGACGAGCTTGTTCCTCATGATCACGTGGGTTCCTGCTCCTAGCTCATGGCCAGCTTGTGCGGCATCGCTGTCTCGTTCGGCACCGTCGCCGCCAAACTGATGGAAACGCCGCCTGGCGCTGCCCCGGGCCAGCCACCCCGCTGGGGCGAAGGTCGGCTCTGGCATGGCGTGCTGCGCTGACCACGCACCGTGGGCGAAAGGTGGGGGGCGGAGAACCAATCTCTCGCGCTCTGGAGCAGGGGTGGTTGGCGGCGGGGCTATAGGCGTGCTACACCTACCCGAACGGGTGAGGTCGCCCTAGGCCATGTCAAGCGCAGCGACCAGCAAGGGGAGTCGGGTGGTCACCAGTCTTCGGGAGCGAAACAAGGCCGGTCAGGACACCAGCGCCGTGGCGGCCGTGCCTGAGGCCATCCGCCGCGAGCTGCAGGAGCTCGGGTTGCGTCCCTATGAGGCACGCGTCCTGGTGGCGCTGCTCCGGGCGGGATCGGCCAACAGCGCCCAGCTGGCCGAGCTGTCGGGTGTGCCCCGCACCAGCACCTACCAGGTGATGGAGGCGCTCACCGAGCAGGGGCTGGCCGAGCGCGTGCCGACCCACGGCCCCGCAGTGTGGACCTCGGAAGGCTGGGAGGCGGTGGTCGACGTCCTCGACGCCGCCGAGGAGGAGCGCCTGCGTCAGCACCACGCCCGCACGAGCCGCCTCCGCCAGGCGCTGGCCGAGGCGCTGCCGCCGAGGCCTTCCTTCACCGCCTGACCAGACGAGTCGCTAGACGCTCCGGCGGTAGCGGCCGCCCACCTCGAACAGCGTGGTGGTGATCTCGCCGAGCGTGCAGCACCGGACCACGTCGAGCAGAACGTCGAACAGGTTGTCGCCCCGGAGGGCGGCCGAGCGCAGCCGCTCGAGCGCCGCCGGGCGGTCGTCGGCGTGGCGGCGCTTGAAGGCGGCGAGGTTGTTCAGCTGATCCTGCTTCTCGACGTCGGAGGAGCGGGCCAGCTCGAGGGTGGCCTGCGGAGCGTCCTCCACCGGGTTGCGGAAGGTGTTGACGCCGACGATCGGCAGCGACCCGTCATGCTTGCGCTGCTCGTAGCGCATCGACTCGTCCTGGATGCGCCCGCGCTGGTAGCCCGTCTCCATGGCGCCCAGCACGCCGCCGCGGTCGCTGATCCGCTCGAGCTCGGCGAGCACCGCCTCCTCCACCAGGTCCGTGAGCTGCTCGACCACGAAGCTTCCCTGCAGCGGGTTCTCGTTCATCGCCAGGCCCCACTCCTTGCCGATGACCAGCTGTATGGCCAGGGCCCGGCGCACCGATTCGGCCGAGGGCGTGGTGA
>JBKJUI010000128.1:0-5270 GCA_046590775.1 Acidimicrobiales bacterium | reverse complement strand
CGGCGACGAAGCTCGGCCACCGCCGCCTCGTCGGTGGCGTCGACGGCGAGGTGGTAGCCACCCAGCCCCTTCACCGCCACCACCGCCCCCGAGCACAGGGCGGCGACGGTGGCCGCGAGGGCGGCATCACCCTGCTCGAGGACCTCACCCGACGGGCCCCGCCACGACAGCCGGGGGCCGCACACCGGGCAGGCGTTGGGCTGGGCGTGGAAGCGGCGGTCGGCCGGGTCGTCGTACTCGGACTGGCACGCCGCGCACATCGGGAAGGCGGCCATGGTGGTGGCCGGGCGGTCGTAGGGGACGCCCAGGATGATCGTGTAGCGGGGCCCGCAGTTCGTGCAGTTCGTGAAGGGGTAGCGGTGACGGCGGTCGGCTGGGTCGTCGACCTCGGCCAGGCAGTCGGCGCACGTCGCCGTGTCGACGCTGACCGCCGCCGCCTCGGAGCCGCCCGAGCTCCCTGCGTCACTGGAGTCGATGGTGAACCCGGCCCCGTCGTCGACGGTCGGCACCGACTCGGCCACCACCGAGGTCACGCGGGCCAGCGGGGGCGGCTCGGCCTCGAGCAGGCGGGTCAGCTCGGCCACGTCCTCGTCGCCCCCCTCCACCTCGATGAGCACACCAGCGCTGTCGTTGCGGACGAAGCCGGAGAGCCCGAGGGCGGTGGCGTGCCGGTACACAAAGGGCCGGAAGCCCACGCCCTGCACCGTCCCGGTGACCCGCAGCCGGGCGCGCACGACCGTCAGCAGATCCGGGGCAGGGGGTCGCCGACGAGCATGTCGACGATCCGGGTGCCGCCGAAGGACGTGCGGAGCACCACGATCCCGGTGGGGTCGGCCACGATCTCGCCGATGCGGGCGGCCCGCTTCCCGAGCGGGTGCGACCGGAGGGCGGCGAGCGCCGCCGCCTCCTCCTCGGGCCCGACGATGGCGACGAGCTTGCCCTCGTTGGCCACGTACATCTCGTCGATGCCGAGCATGTCGCAGGCCCCCCGCACGGCCGGCTCGACCGGGATCAGCGCCTCGTCGAGCACCACGCCGAGGTCGCTGTCGCGAGCCAGTTCGTTGGCGACGGTGGCCACCCCGCCGCGGGTGGGGTCGCGCATCCACCGGGTGCCCGGGGCCGCGGCCAGCAGCAGCTCGACGAGCCCATTTACAGGAGCGGTGTCGGACTGGATGTCGGCCACGATGGACAGATCGCCGCGAGCCAGCATCACAGCCATGCCGTGGTCGGCGAGCGTGCCCGAGACGAGCACGACGTCGCCGGGCTTCACCAGGTCGGGGCCCAGGCGGCGCTCGGCCGGGATCACGCCCACGCCGGCCGTGGTGATGTACAGGCCGTCGGCCGCTCCCCGGCCCACCACCTTGGTGTCGCCCGTGACGATGGTGACCCCGGCCTCGCGGGCCGCCTCGGCCATATCGGCCACCACCGCCTGCAGGTCGGCCACGGCCAGCCCCTCCTCGATGACGAAGGCGGCCGAGAGCCACTGGGGGCGGGCCCCCTCGACGGCGAGGTCGTTCACCGTGCCGTGCACGGCCAGGTGGCCGATCGAGCCGCCGGGGAACCGGTAGGGCTTCACCACGAACGAGTCGGTGGTGAAGGCCAGGCGGTCGCCGTTCGGCAGGGTGAGCGTGGCCGCGTCGGCCTGCGGGCCCCGGTCCTCGTCGGAGAAGGCGGCCAGGAAGACGTGCTCGATCAGGGCGGCGGACGACTTCCCGCCGGCTCCGTGGGCCGAGGTGATGACCTCGTCGTTGAACTTGGACTTGCGACGGCGGAAGGCCTCGACGCGGTCGAGCATCGCCGCCTCCCTGGCGTCCTTCGCTTCGTCGTCGTGGTCGTGGTCAGCCATCAGGCCGCCTTCCTGGTGAGCTCGAGCTGGACGTTGCGCCACAGCTCCATGGCCAGGGCCGCCTGGGACTCCTGGATGCGGTGCACGCTGTCGGAGTGGACGACCAGGCTGTGGTCGACCGACGGGCTCCGGGCCAGCGTGCCGCCGTCGTAGCCGGCCATGGCCACGACGAGCACGCCCCGCTTGCGGGCCTCGTCGGCCGCCACCAGCAGGTTCTTCGAGCCGCCGCTCGTGGACATGGCGATGCACATGTCGCCGGCGCGGGCATGGGCGATCAGCTGGCGGGCGAAGACCAGCTCGAACCCGACGTCGTTCCCGAGGGCGGTGAGGATGGCCGGGTCCTCGGTGAGGCACCGGGCGGGGAGGGGACGGGCGGACGGCGGGCGGGAGAACAGGGCCGCCACCGAGGCGGCGTCGCTCGAGCTGCCACCGTTGCCGAAGGTGTAGAGGACCCCGCCGGCCGAGAACCGCTCGGCCATGGCCCGGGCGGCGGCGGCGACGGCGCCCCTAGTGGCCTCGATGGTGGCCGCGGCCAGCTGCCTGCTGAGCACGGCCTTGGCCCGGGCCGAGGCGGCGAGGTCGATGAGCAGGGGCCCGGCGTCCCGCTCCTCGCTCTCGATGAAGGGATACAGGAACGACGCGTCCCCGGCCGACGAGTCGGACCCGCTCATCGCGTTCCCCGCCGATGCATCGGGAGTCGCTGACCCTCTGCCTTCCCTCGTCGCTCCTCCGGCTCGCCCAGAGGCTCGCCTCCACCGCTCCTCAGTCCAGGCAGAGGACGCTCCCCCCTCGCCGGCTCGTTCGCTTCGCTCACCGGGCGTCGCCGACGACGGTGATGGCCGAGCCGGCGTGGACCAGGACGAGGTCGCCGGCCTGCAGCGGCCCGACGAGGGTGGTGTCGACGGCCTCGACGCCCGTGGCGGTGCGCACCGTTGCCTCGGCGTCGAGCTCTCCCGTGGAGGTCACGACCTCGCCCAGCCGCCCCTCGTCGGAGCAGGTGACGCACACCGGGCCCTCGCACACCTCGTCCTGCTCCTCGAGGAGGCCAGGGTGGTCGAAGCAGACGTGGGTCAGCTCCCAGAGCATGTGGTACCGGAGCGAGAGGGACCCGTCGTGCGGCGCCAGGGCCGGGTCGGCCTCGGCATCGGCGCTCCACAGGACGTGGTCGGCCGCCCCCGCCCGGGGACGGTGGCCGGCGCCGATCCACATCGTCATGGCCCCCCAGGCCGGGGCCCGCCGGAAGGCGTCGAGCACCGTGGCGTCGTCGGGGCCGCTGACGGCGCAGACGACGTCGCCGGGGCGCACCAACGCCCGCAGCTCGTCGACCAGCGCCGGGCCGCCCACCTGCACGGCGGGCAGGGCCCGGCTGCCGACGATGACCGGGTGGACGAACTCGACGGCGACGTGGCGGGCCTGCTCGGGCCAGGTGGGGGCGACGCACCACAGCGTGGCCCCGCCGTTGAAGCGGCGGGCCAGCGCCAGTGAGGCGGCCGCCAGGTCGTCGGCGTCGTCGGCGCCGGCCTTGGACCAGAGCGGTGCTTCGTCTTCGGGACGGGCCAACATGGAAGCTCCTTCGTCGACCGTCATCTGCACCGATCGTACCGCTGCTGTCCCAGTTGTTGACACCCGAACGGCGCGGGTTCTAGACCCCAGCCGGGTGGACCTGAGGGTGGCGGTGCTGGCTCCGATCTCGTGGCGGGTGCCCCCTCGCCACTACGGGCCGTGGGAGCTGTTCGCCTCCCTCCTCACCGAGGGGCTCGTCGCCCGGGGCGTCGACGTCACGCTGTTCGCCACCGGCGACTCGGTCACCGCCGCCCGCCTGTCCTCGGTCGTGCCTCGGCCGTGGTCGGAGGACGACGAGGTCGACCCGAAGGTGGCCGAGTGCCTGCACATCGCCTCGGTGTTCGAGCGGGCGGCCGACTTCGACCTCATCCACAACGGCTTCGACTTCCTGCCGCTCACGTACTCGCGTCTGGTCGAGGTCCCGGTGCTCACCACCATCCACGGGTTCTCGTCGCCCCGGATCGTGCCGGTCTACGCCCGATACGACGCCCGCGGCGCCTACGTGTCCATCAGCGACGCTGACCGCCACCCGGACCTGACCTACCTGGCCACGATCCACCACGGCATCGACACCGATTCGTTCGCCCTGCACCCCGAACCCGGCGGGTACCTGCTGTTCTACGGCCGCATCCACCCCGACAAGGGGGCGGCCCAGGCCATCGACGTGGCCCGCCGGGCCGGCCTGCCGCTGGTGCTGGCCGGCATCATCCAGGACCAGCCCTACTTCGACGCCGAGGTGGCCCCCCACCTCGACGACCGGCAGGTGCGCTACCTCGGCCCGGTGGGCGCCGACGAGCGCTCCGAGCTGCTGGGTGGGGCAGCGGCGCTGCTCCACCTCATCGAGTTCGAGGAGCCGTTCGGGCTCAGCGTCGTCGAGGCCATGGCCTCGGGCACGCCGGTCATCGCCACGCGGCGCGGGTCGATGCCGGAGCTGATCGACGAGGGCGTCAACGGGTTCCTGGTCGACGGCCCGGAGGCGGCGGTCGCCGCCGTCGAGCGGGCCCTGGTCCTCGACCGGGAGGCGATCCGCACCAACGCCGTCGCCCGCTTCGGGAAGGACCGCATGGTCGAGCAGTACCTCGCCGCCTACGGCGAGGTGCTGGCCCGAACCTGACCATTCTGCTCGAACGAGGTTGATCAGCAGGTAGGATGGGAGGACCTCCTCTTGGTAGGGCATGTCTCGCTTGGTGGCCACGACGGCGTCGTCGGCCTCGAAGTATCGCCAACCGCAAGGAAGGAACAGCAGTGACCCGATCTCTCAACGAGGGTGCTGTCCGACAGCCGAGCCAGGCGTCCACCGCCGTGAGGTTCGGGATGGTCGGCACCTACCCGCCCACTCAGTGCGGGCTGGCCACCTTCGCCGCCGCTCTCCGTGGCGGCATGGTCGACCCGAACCCGGAGTCGGTCAAGTGCCGGGTCGCTCGATTCGTCGACGAGCCGCAGGGTGACGGCGGAGCGGAGGTCCTGGCCGAGGTCCGGCGCGGCTCGAGAGGGAGCATCGCCAGGTCCGTGGCCGCCCTGAACGACCTCGACACGGTCATCGTCCAGCACGAGTACGGGATCTACGGCGGCGACGACGGCGCCGAGGTGATCGACCTCGTCGCCGGCCTGGAGGTCCCCTCCATCGTCGTACTGCACACCGTGCTCGACGACCCGTCGCCGAACCAGCGCAGGATCATCGAGGCGCTGAGCCGCTCGGCCGACGCCCTGGTCACCATGACCCGCACGGCCCAGCGGCGTCTGCGCGACTACGACGTCGACATGACGAAGGTCTCGGTGATCCCGCACGGCGCCCACCCGCCGGCGCCCGACCTCGGCCCGGCCCCGGCGGCCGAGCGGCCCACCATCCTGACCTGGGGCC